>JACKFQ010000001.1:0-300000 GCA_020632395.1 Candidatus Nomurabacteria bacterium
ATCCCGTAATTGTCGATTTGACAAAGATTCGTGAAGTCCGATTAAGCGATAACTGGCGGGGTGGACGGGATTCGAACCCGCGACCTACGCAGTGACAGTGCGTTATTCTAACCAGCTGAACTACCACCCCAGCTTGTTTGTAAGTCGTCCCAGAAGTATATCAAAATGCTAGGTTGTTTAGCAATAGAAACGCAAAAAGTAGCAAATGGTCATCATCCCATGTTCTTCGAGGTTTATTCAGGGATCATTCGGTTGTTGTCTGGTGTACTCATTGGATTTCAAGTTCAACCCCGCAATCGCTACCTCAACCCCGAATCGCTACCTCAACCCCGCAATCGCTACCTCAACCCCGAATCGCTACCTCAACCCCGCAATCACTACCTCAACCCCGCAATCGCTACCCTCAACCCCGCAATCGCTACCTCAACCTAGTAATCACCAACTCAACCCCGTATTCGCTAGTTCAATCCAGTAGTAGATAGGTATAGGATCCAAATCTAACCTGAACATCCCACGACTCGTATACCAAGCTCTATACCCCAATTACACAAATATTATTACTAACAAAACTAGCAACCCTAAGCCATAGAACAACATCTTTTTCCTCCCTCTCAGCCACTCATTCGCTACAAACACTAGTGGGAAAGCAAATATTACCAATAGTGTACTAGTCAACAAACCAAAGATGATAGTGAAAGAGATCGGCTCCCAGAAAGGATCGTTCAAGGCAAGCGGTAATAGACCTGCAAATGTTGTTATGGTAGTCGTCACAAGAGGTCTGAATCTTCTTTTGATAGACTCGCTCATTGCTTCCTTGGGTGTATGACCCTCACCGATGAATCTGTTAGCGAAATCTACTAGCATGATGGTATTGTTAACCACTATACCGATCAACCCGATCATTCCGATCGCTGCGAGGAAGCTCATGTAGTTCCCCGTGGTCCAAAGGCCGATGAAAACGCCTGGTAGGGCAAGTATCACGGCTACAGCAATGATCAAGAACGGTTGTGAGAATGAGTCGAATCTGGCTACAAGGAGAATATACATTGCTGCGATCGCTATTATTCCGATCAATCCGAGAGACTGGAATGACTCCAGATTGTCCGATTGTTGACCTAGGTCGAAACCTAAGGCATCTTCATCCAAACCGTATTGATCAAGTTTCCCTTTGTCGAATTCGTTCTTCACCTCTTCCTGGAGATTTAAGATAAGGGTTGTGTTCTCGGGGTCTGTCAATTTTGCTTGGATCTCTGCAAATCTTCTCCCATCCTGTTTGCGAAGCCTTTCGAGACCGGATACTACTACATCTGTAACTTTCTCCCCATCAATATCTAGATCACCCAATAAAATAGTAATATCATCAGTTATCTGCTGTAGTGTCTCGGTGTCTTCCGCATAAACTTGCATTAAAAAAGGATAATCGCTTGGTGGGGGACCTGCACCGATAACCCTGAAAGTGACATCCAATAGCTCACGACCTTCAGAAGCTTCATTTGCTTTCGTTGCTAGTTCAACAGCTGTTATCTCGCGATCTCTCATAGGGGTCAACTCGATGTTGCCAGATACTCCTCGGTTATTTGCACTGAATAGATCGATTCGCTCGATCTCTGCAGTGACATCTTCGGGAAGCTCTTCAATCAAATTGTCGTATCTCGTTCCAGCTTCATCCACAGTGGTGCCTTCAGGGAACAAGATGGTAAATGAAAGTTGCTCGGCATCATCCACCTCAGGGAAAGGATTGAATCTTTCACTAAATAACTTCTGTCCATACTGCATTCCGATACCTAATAGCCCGACAGTTAGCACTAGTACGATGATACTCAGTAGCTTGCTGTCCAAAGTCTTTTTGGTTAGATTACCCACTTTCTCACCTAATCTGTACATAGCATCTGATGGTATGGATAATATGCTCTCTATCTTGGAGATTATGTTCTTCTTTTCCTTTTTTTTCCTAGTAGGGATCAGATAGTATGTAGCTAGGGGAGTGAGTGTCAGTGCGAATAGTAATGACAACAAGAGTGAAATTATAATAGTTCTAGGTAATTCTATAATGAATTCACCTAAGACCCCTGATATAAAGAGCATAGGTGCAAATACAAGAACTGTCGTTAATGTACCCATAACATCGGCTATTCCGATATCTTCGATTGCCTGAGTAACTGACTTGATCCCTTTTATCCCTTCCTTTTTATTGCGATCGATCGCTTCGATCACTACGATCGCATCATCCACGAAAAGACCTAATGCCAACACCAAAGCAAATAGTGAGATCACATTTAGCGTGGCTCCAAGAAATTCCATCACTACGAAAGTACCTGTGAGAACAGTTGGAATGAATAACAGTCCAACAATAGACGCACGGAGGCTTACTAATAGCACTAGAACAACCACAACCGCAACCATCCCCGAGAGGAAATTTGATTCTAAGACCGAGATCTGGTCTTTAACTGTTGCTGCAAGGTCGCCCGAATAAACAATGTTGTATCCATCAAGCACTCCATCATCTTTCAGCTTATCTATGACCGACGTGACAAGTTCAGAAGTTTCAGTTGTACTTAGATCGACCGTCTCAATACCTAGTAGAACAGCCTGTTCTGTCCTAATTCCGTCGTCAGCTGGATATCCGATACTATAAAAATTCTCTTTAGAGATAAATTTTGTACCAGTCTGAGGATCTGTTCTCTCGACCTGATTAGAGTATAGCGTAACACCTGAGATCTGTTCCTCGTCTATCAGTGTCTGCTTAAGCATTTCCGCTGTGGATAATAACTCATCCTCGTTATTCGGATCTGATGTTAGCGCTATCAATATATCGCTCACATTATCAACGGAATCAACATTTATAGGCGTTACGATAGCTTGGGCATTGCTAGGGAGTTGGAGGTCTAGTATCTCAGCATCTAACTTATCAGCACCGTCCTCCGAAGTTATATCCTGTTCAAATCGTATGAACAGATTACCAATGTTGCCGTCTGTGCTTGATGAGAACCCATCCACATATGGTAGATCTTCGAGTCGATCTTCGATTGGAGTCAATATCTCGTCATTGAACTTTTCAGCATCATCGACAAAGTAGGCAATATTTACTGAGGCGATAGGAAAACTGATAGAAGGGAAACCCTCTCTTGGTAGTAGGGTAGTGTAGGCGTAACTACCGATACTTAATATCAGAATGAAAATTAGTACAGCTATTCTGTAATGAGTGACGAAGTATTCTGATATTCGAGTTATTAGACTTTTTTGTTCGATCATAGCTATGTGTTCTCAATTGAAATTACTGTCGAAGGAGTATATCAGAATTTGATGTAAATTTGATGTAAATCAGGTTACATCTTTCTTCTGCAAAGGTAGTCCCTACGAGCAGTTTCTATTGGGTCAATGATCCGTCATGCTTCGAGTAGAGAGATCTTTAATTTCCGGGGGTATCTGTGATTTATCAAACTGCCGAATATCGGAATCTTGTACAGAGCATATAATACAGGGATTCCATACTCTTACCCTTCTCCAGATTCCTTCCTTCTAGTACCAAAATTCTCGAACATTAAATATAGAATGATTGGTAGGTACCACGGGTGACCTGTTTGTGCAGTTGCAACTAAAGTTGCAGGAAGTATATGTAAGGCATGTCTTGCAAAGGTGATCCAGTGAGCTAATTGCTCACTTCTTTTTTGTGCAGTATGCCAATTATTGAGATACGTTTCAAACATCTCGTAAATAATCGCGCGCGCTACGATCTCCTTAAATAGTGCACTTGTGTCAGGATTCTCGGCTCCAATATCGTGGAGTTGATGGAGTATGTGTTCTAAAGTCCTGTATCCATAACTCATGTGATGTAGAACATCTAGTTCATCTAATGCTTCACTGGTCGCATAAAATTCTTGAGTCAAAAACTCTATAACTAGTTCCTCCCATTGTATTTGATTATCTTTTTCATCCGGTGATGACTCCAATGACCTGAACTCTCTATCCAGAACAGCACCGAAGTTTTGTAATAACCTATTTATTGTATAAGGGGGAACTTTATACTCTTGACCATGTCTTGTGCTTCTTAACCATAAAGAAACAGAAAAGTCAGGAAGCAATCGGTCTCGCTGGTAATTCATCAACTCCCTTGGAGGAAGACCAACAGTTATTGTATCTGGATCTTTATCTCGAAATCTCTCTTGCAAAAATTGCAGAAAGCCAATATATGGTTCTAAAACGTCTTCGTGGAATTGACTTGGAGTTCCATCAGATCCATCTGTTGCAGAAGCAAGTTGTACACGAACACAGCGATGAAGATCACCCACAGTCATTGGAATTCCTTTCATCTGCACTTCTGACCTATCGGCTGCCGTTTGTTCTGCAGAAGAACTAGGTGTTTCTGCTCCCATATCCCATATTCTAGGCTAGTATTGATATAGTAGCTCTGTCTCTTTGCTTCTAGATTGAATATGCTTAAGGGCAACTAATCAATCAGAAGGGATTATTCTGAAAAGCACTTCAATTTCTACTCACCAGCCTTCTCGATCGCATCAACATAAACTTGTTTTGGCTGTACACCAATAAATGTTTGTACAGGTTCGCCATCCTTGAAAAGAATCACTGTTGGGATACTCATAACTTGATATTTGAATGAAGTTTGTTGATTCTCATCAACATTCAACTTACCAACTTTGACCTTTGTGCCCATCTCCTCTGAGATCTCTTCAATGGTTGGACCTAACATGATACAAGGACCACACCATGCAGCCCAAAAGTCTACGAGAACAAGGCCTTCTGCTTTTAAAACATCGTCCTCAAACGTAGCATCTGTGAATGTTACTGCCATGTTTATGATTATAAATAATTAATATATCTGAACAAGTGCTCAGGTATCTGATTATACACATTGAGGATAACTAATCAATATCAATTAGATACATCCTGATGCCCAACAGTAAAGTGAGATTGGTCACATATCAATTCGGTAATGGTTGGTGATGATAGTTATGACTATAAAAAACACGAAACCACCCGTGAGGGTGGTCTGAAGTGCGACCGAAAGCACCGAAGTGCAGTCGGTGGTAGAAACCGAACTACCAGTGGCGCAAACCCGAAGGTGAGCGACACTCACACACGAGGTTCGTGAGGACCTACTTACACTCTATCCTCTGGGTAGAAGCTTGTCAAGCAAATTTCCCAAATAATTACTATATTCACATTCTTGGGGTGAGATCGTTAAGATCCAAATATCTCGAATGGTCAATTGGACTAGTTATGTAATATAATGCCGTGCATGTATGAACATCCTCAAATTTAGCGAAAAAGATCGAAATACGATCATTGCTGAAGCTGTAAAGACCCTGAATTCAGGTGGTATTGTCGTGTACCCTACAGAAACGTGTTACGGGATCGGTGTAGATGCAACTGATCAGAAGGCTGTTGATCGATTGATGGAGTATAAGTCTCGTAGAGAAGGTAAGCCTCTTTCTGTGGCTGTCTGCGATGCAAACATGGCTAGTGAGTATGTGGAGATCAACGACATAGCTCAAAATCTTTATGAAAACTATCTACCTGGCCCTATTACAGTTGTTTCAAAGGGTAAAGGCAAAGTCGCAAATGGTGTAGAATCCGAATACGGAACCTTGGGTATCCGAATCCCTGATCATGAACTTATTCTCGACATTGTAAGGAAATTGGGTCGTCCAGTAACCTCTACCAGCGCAAATATGTCCTATAAACCTCGACCTTACTCAGTTTCGGCACTGTTGAATGATCTACCCGAAAAATATAAAGGGCATCTGGATCTTATCATTGATGCAGGTGTTCTCCCTAAGAATGATCCATCTACTGTTGTTGATACTACCCTAAATAATATGAATGTTATGAGACAGGGTAGTTTGAGATTTGATCAAGATATCAATGATGATAAGTTGGTGCTTCGTGCTCATACAAAGAATGCAGGTGAGACGATCGATTTTGGATCTTTGGTGATGCTAAGATATCTTGATATCCCATTGAAACAGCCTCTGATCCTTGCGTTAAGGGGTGATCTAGGCGCAGGAAAGACGCAGTTTACAAAGGGGATCGCACGATATCTAAAGATCAATGAAACCATATCTTCTCCAACTTTCACTATAATCGATGAGTATGATTATAACTTTGGACATCATAAAGGTAAATTAATACATATGGATACTTGGAGGGTTGATGGTGAGAGTGAATTGATCCGAACAGGGATAACACGTTATCTTGAAAAGGGTAATGTCATCGCAGTGGAGTGGGCTGATAAATTCTATCAACAGCTTCTTGCTATGGTTGAAGAGTATCATATGAAGATACTGAAGGTTGATTTTGAATATTTAGAATTAAATGAAAGAGATATAAAAGTATATGACAACGACTAAAGCCCGATCCCAAAATATCATTTTAGCTATTGATACCAGTTGTGATGATACCTCTGTTGCAGTGCTAGATGGACGAAAAGTCTTGTCTAGTATAGTTTCCTCCCAGGTTGAATTACACAAGAAGTGGGGTGGAGTGGTTCCTGATATCGCAAGACGTGCTCATCAAGAGAATATCGGTATTGCATACAACGAAGCTTTGACACGAGCAAATGTTGTTGAAAGTGAGATAGACCTTATCGCAGTCACACAGGGGCCAGGACTTGCCATAGACCTAGAGGTTGGTATTGAGTTCGCAAAGAACTTAGCGCTTGATCGTGATCTTCCTCTTGTTCCCGTTAATCATATGGAAGGACACTTTTTATCTAGTTTACTTCTAAATAGCCTGGGTGCAGGTCAAGTAGAAGACTCTATAGAGACAGTTTTTCCTGCTCTTGGTGTACTAGCATCGGGTAAACACACAGAGTTGGTGTACTCGTTCATGCCGGGTGAGTATCTAAAACTTGGTTGGACATTGGATGATGCTGCAGGAGAGGCCTTTGATAAGGTCGGCAGAATGTTGGGTTTTGGATATCCTGGGGGACCCATTGTCTCAGAATTCGCCGAAAAAGCAACAAAAGAGCAAGCAGAGTCTTTTGACCTACCCGTTCCGATGGAAAGATCTAGGGATCTTAATTTCAGTTATTCGGGCCTTAAAACCGCATGTTTGTATAAGATCAGATCTCTGCGAGAATCAGGGAGAAAGGATAAAGAGTGGGTCAATGCTTTCTGTTCTGAATTTGTTTACAAGGTTGTAGAATCCATAAGTATAAAAGTTGAGTCCGCTCTAGAACAAAACCGAGACATTGAAAGCATATTGGTTGGAGGAGGTGTCTTTAACAATGTTCGCATGATCAGAGGGATGAGAAAAGTTGCGAAAAACTTCTCTGTAGGTTTTTACTACCCACCTCGAAGATATCGTGGGGATAATGCTGCTATGATCGGGATAGCGGGATTAGTTCAGTATCAGAAGGGTGAATTTCTTTCTGGACAAGATATCAATAGCCTAGAGCGAGATCCAAAACTCTCTTTGTAAAGCCAAAAACACATATCTACAAAGGTTTTAGGAAAGATGTAAAGTGGATTATCCATGTTTTGAGGTGGATTTATATCATCAGATATTTTCAGGATCGTGTCAACGGATGCCACAGATGTCTTGGTATAATACGATTATTTTGAGTATATATTACCCTATTTTCTATATAACGGGATATATGTTGTCCTGACGGCACTTATGAGGGCATATTGGAATAAATAAATAGTTTGATTAGAATGTTCTTTAGTTTTTTTAATCTATATCTTTGAATTCATGAACAGGAAATATGTATTTATCTCTGGTGGGGTGATATCAGGGGTCGGTAAAGGTATCGCTTCTGCATCAGTAGGTTTCTTACTCAGATCTTATGGAGTTAAAGTGACCATGGTCAAAGCTGATCCGTATCTCAATATTGATGCAGGAACAATGAATCCCCTTGAGCACGGAGAAACTTTTGTCTTGGAAGATGGATTTGAGACGGATATGGATATGGGGCATTATGAAAGATTTATTGGACAGATCTTTTCACGCCCAAACTCTGTAACAGCGGGTGCTATCTTCAAACGTGTCTTAGATAAGGAACGATCGTTGAAGTATGATGGACGATGGGTGAGTATGGACAGTCATGTACCTCACGAGATAATCAACTGGATAGAAGAGGTAGGCGAAAAGGATGACGCAGAGGTTGTTGTGATCGAGATCGGTGGAACCGTTGGGGAAATGGGACAGTCGATCTTCTTGGAAGCCAACAGGATCATGAAGGCGATGAATCATCATGACGTAGTGCATATGCACGTTTCATATCTGCCTATCCCTGGTACACTTGGTGAGATGAAAAGTAAGCCGGTACAGATATCGGTTAAACTACTTAATGAAGCAGGTATCAATCCTGATTTCATCATCGCACGAGCCAGAGTACCGATCGATGATATCCGTCGTGAGAAGTTAAGCCGATACTGTGTTGTTCCTAAAGAGCAGGTAATTTCAGCTCCAGACATTGATAATATCTATGAAGTTCCATTGAATTTTGAGAAAGATAATATCACCAAGTCACTCTTACATTTACTCCAGATAGAGGGAAAGAGACGGGGTCGTATGTATACAAAGTGGGCAGATAAGTATCAAAAGATCACATCCGCTAAAAACACCATCAAAATAGGGGTGGTTGGGAAGTATTTTAAGAGTGGGGATTTTGACCTACAGGACTCATACGTTTCTGTGCTTGAGGCATTAAAGCATGCTTCATGGGAATTTGGTGTAGAAGCGCAGGTGGAATGGTTCGTAGCTGATGAGTTTAATGGAAAAGGTTCTATGTCAAAGAGAATGAAAGAACTTGATGGGATGATCGTTCCTCAAGGTTGGGGGAGTAGAGGAGCAGAAGGGAAATTAAAAGCAGTACAACTAGCAAGAGAGCAAAAGATCCCGTATTTGGGCCTATGTTATGGTATGCAGATGGCTGTTATCGAATACTCTCGTAATTTACTCGGATTGAAAAAAGCAAATTCAGAAGAGGTCGACCCAGATTCTCCAGATCAAGTTATCCATCTGATGGAGGCTCAGAAAAAGCTAATAAAGAAACAACAGTACGGTGGCACGATCAGACTTGGTGCATACCCATGTAAGGTTGTGAAAGGAACCCTTCTACACTCTCTTTACAAGGAGTACAAAAATGACCTGTATCAAAACCTCCCTGTGGTTCAGGAACGACACAGACACAGATATGAGTTCAATAACGATTATCGCAAGAGTTTGACAGATGCCGGATTAGTGATCTCTGGTACCAGTCCGGATGATATGCTCGTAGAAGCTATCGAACTACCAAAAGAGGTACATCCGTTCTTTGTTGGCACACAGTATCATCCCGAACTGAAATCTCAACTGATACAACCACACCCAATATTTATGGGATTTGTGAAGGCTTGTTTGGCAAAAAAGTAGCGTTGAGACTCTGTGAAGATATTATCAGGTGATATGTGATATGTTTGATGAGATCGTGAGGATCTCCCGATTAGATCTTGACCTGTTGTAGTTCTTCTTCGATCTCCATCATACGATTGTATTTTGCCAGCCTTTCACCTCGATCTGGTCCGCCAAATTTTGTTTGATCGGCGGATGTCCCAACAACCAGATCTGCTATCATATCATCGTTTGTTTCTCCACCACGATGTGAGATCACTGCAGAATATCCAACTTCTGTAGAAAGTTTTATCGCATCGAGAGTCTCTGTGACTGTCCCGATCTGATTAAGTTTGATCAGTACTGAATTAACAGCATCAAGCTCGATTGCTTTCCGTATTCTCTTAACATTTGTAGTAAGTAGATCATCCCCAACTATCTGTAGCTCACTTCCGAATTCGTCAGTGAATCTGACCCACATATCCCAGTCCTCCTCATGGAAACCATCTTCTATACTGCTGATAGGATACTTCCCGATCCATTCCCTTTGCAGGTCGATCCATTGAGGACCTGTCAATTCCTTATCTTCTCTTCTGAGGTCATACAAACCAGTTTCCTTATTAAAAAATTCTGATGCTGCTATATCCATTGCAAGAGTGATGTCAGTTCCGGGCTTGTAACCAGCTAATGTAACGCCTTGAAGGATCAGATCAAAGGCCTCATGGTTAGATCTTATCTGGATAGGGGCAAATGCACCCTCAAATCCAACTGTCCCTGCATAACCTTTCTGTATCAGTAGGTCATGTGTTGCCTTGAATATTTCTGCTCCAACACGCACGCATTCACTGTACGATGTGAACTTCTTCTGATCAGGTATTATCATGTACTCCTGAATATCCGTAGCCCAATTTCCATGTTTTCCTCCCTCCATTATAAGTATCATGGGAGTAGGCATCTTGTACTTTCTTGTAGAGAACTCTTCACCCCAAAATATTCGTGCAAAATATTCGTAAAGAGGCATATTCATAGTCATCGCACTAGCCCTGCAGAAAGCCATCGACACAGCAAGGATCGAATTTCCCCCCAAGGAACCTTTCTGTTCGGTCCCATCTAACTGTATGAGATATTCATCTAGTTCTTTCTGGGTGTTGAACTCCTTATTTATTAGAGCGGGTGCAATATTCTCCACAACAGACCTAACCGCGGAAAGAGTCCCTTTACCGAAATATCTTGAAGGATCACCATCCCGAAGTTCTAATACTTCGGTAGTACCTGTAGATGCTCCAGAGGGTACAGCTCCTTTAGCTTGATACCTCGCATCTAATTCGATCGTAGCTTCGATCGTGGGGATCCCTCGTGAGTCAAGGATCTCTCTAGCGGACAGTCCTGTGATTTTCATTATTTTGTACTATTTAGATCTAAGATCAATCCAGTATCGCTTCCAGCTGATACCTCGGGTAGTACACCGTTCCATTTCTCGATGTACAACTTCTTGATCAGATTATCTGTTAAAGTAGTTTCTTGCAACCTCTGTGCCTCAGATTCACCCTCTGCTTTAGTTATCAACGCCTCCTTTTTAAATTCTTCTTGTTGAGCCTTGAACTCTTCAGTCTTGACCTTTTCTGCCTCGATCTGCTTCTGTTCAATAGCTCCTATGTAATCATCAGTGAATTGGATGGCACGAATACCAAACTCGTCTAATATCAAGCCATTTTTTTCGAAGATTGGCTTGAGACGTTTAGCGATCTCCTCAGCAACTATATCGATATTGCCAGTATATAGCTCATTGGCTGAATAGCTTCTAGGTATCTGTCTAACCCAAATTCTAGAATCAGTTTTAACGATCTTTTCTACCACCTCCGCTTCAGTTCCAAGGGAAGTTGCAACATCTTTGATCTTATCCGGATCTATAGCAAATCTGACTGTATATCTGATAGAAACTTGCTGACCATCTTTGGTGTTAGTATCGACCTGTACGTCTTGATAATCAGCATTTGACGCGTTTGAGTAGGGCGTGACAGACAAAGTCTCATAAACAACTTTCTGAGTTCGATATCTTAACACTTGGTCAATAAGGGGGATTTTGAAATGTAGACCGGGTGTGTTTACATCACCTATGATCTCACCAAATCTGGTCAATACAGCGACCGTACCGTACTGTACTGTAAATGCAGAATTTAAAAGCAAGATGATCAGGGCAATAACTGCTACTGCAGAGATGAGCAGGTTTCTTGCAGTTGATGTATTGATTGATATGCTTTTCATAAATATTGAAAAATAACTTATCTGATATGTTGATTATATGATATCTAAGCACCGGTGCATACCAATATGCTTGTCTACTCAAAAAAATGGTTGTATCATCCACAGTGTTAGGGATATAATGACATCGTTATATATGCCGAGGTGGTGGAATTGGCAGACACGCTACCTTGAGGTGGTAGTGGGCTTTACGGCCTGTGCAGGTTCAAGTCCTGTCCTCGGCACCATGTGAATTTACTACTTCTAAAATGGGTGTTACTGGGGATATTCTTTGTCAAGGAGCTGATACTCCACCCCAATCAGTTGGAGAGTTACTATCTGCTAAACACTTACAACGTATACAAAAAGAACTGTCTGGTTATACTCCTCCCGAAATTCAAGATCCGACGGTACTATTACAATCTTCTGCTCAAGCATGCCTTGAGATTGTGACGGACCAAGACGGTTCTAACAACTTTATATTTCTAATTCAAACAGAACAAAAAATATCTGATTTGAGGTCACAGCTGGTCGCTAGACTTATTGATGACCATTTTAGAGGTGTTGCAATTCAGGACGTTTTTCCTGTTTTTTCTGCATCACTAATGGTTATTGTCAGGAGCAATGTTGATGAGCACCTTCAGTTATCTGTATTGAGCGGCTCTTATCAAACAATAATTTCAATTATGCACGAAGCGATAATTTCGGCAATACAAACAATAAATGATAAGACACTTTCTGCACTATTTCATGATCTTCGACACGGATTATCGAATTTATATTTTATACAGACTTTAAGCACACAGGATCCTAGTATTGTGAGTTACCTACCTGGGATAGTAGGTCCTTTAGAACACGGCTTGACTGATAGTTATAGTGTTATGAGAATGTTATTAGGACAGCCTCCACCCCAAAAAGAATACTACGAAGTGATGGATAATGTAGGTGATCAAGCGCAACAATCTCTTCTAGAACGTGTAGTAGGAATGGCTTATATAGGTAATCGAAGAGTAAGTTGTGACAATTGGTTTTCTTTATCGGGAATTAGGGTCGTGGTGCCAGTAGTTAACTATGCAATAGTTGAATTACTTACAAATACTCGTAAGTATAGTCCAGAAGGTAGTACAATTTCAGTGAATTGTATCGATATGCCTCATGGAAAGGTATTGGTTATCTCCAATCCTCTGAACGATATAGCGAGGAGTCACTTTCCAGGTTCAAGTGCAATCTTCGATCTCCCTGTATCTGCTGGTTATGGTAATATGGGTTCGCATAGTTGGCGTTTAGGATTGTATATGGTTGCTAGAGCGTTACGAATGGTAGGTCTCGATATAATGTGTGTAACAGATAATGATGATAACCCTGCAATAGTATCAATGTGCATAATTATCCCTCCTGACACTGATGAGAATAGAGTATAAGTATATACAGATAATTGTAGACTGTTTTGAATATTTTCTACTAAATATAGTTCTTATGGATCGGTGGCTTTTTCACTAGATACAAAGGATCTAAACATGCGTCAGCTACAGCTAGATATCATTTGGAAAGAAACTTCTTCTAACACAGGTTCAGATTTGGGAACCCCTTGTTTGTTGAGGCTTAATATAATGTCGATACTCTTTTCTGGGATAAAGTCGACCCTTTCGTTTGGCCTCCAAAAGGAACTGAGGAGACAGGAATATTGAGAGATATATGATAAGAAAGAACTTCACAATTAAAGGTAATCGTATCAGGGGGTGTTGTACAAAACCATTGTCGGTCAGTACATTCCACAGCGAAGGATTTGAAGTTCCTGCATAAACAGTCTTACTTTCAAGGGCTTTGAAAGAACGGTTTAGCAACTCCTTCCCTATACCCATTTTTCGGTACTTAGCACGAACCAGTAGAGGTCCAAGTTTATAGATATCCCTTTTGATATGGTAATTTGAACACGCCCCACAAAATTCACCGTCACAAGTTGCTACAACCGAATTTGATATACGCCTGAGTAGGAAGCGTGGCATATACACAATTCCTGGGATATGTTTGATCTCCTCGACAAGTATGTCGATCTCTTCTTCCGTTAAAGGTCGATTAGTATATTGGATAGAATTTTCCATGATAGTAGAGTATCAGAAAATTGATCATTTAGAAAAACAAATGTATCAAGAAGATCTGAGGATACATCGAAAAGATTATATTAAGGATGATAGTATGGGTATTGTCGATTTGCAGATTTATTACTCATGGCGGATAAGGGTATAACTAGAGGTATTCACATTCTGACTATAAGTTAGCTGGTTGCATAAGACATTTCAACCATGTAAAATCACTCTCGTACTGGGCGACTAGCTCAACTGGCTAGAGCACCTCGTTTACACCGAGGGGGTTGGGGGTTCAAGTCCCTCGTCGCCCACCAACACCACATTTCCCATAGATATGATGACAGACAAGCCTGTTTATTTCACCGTCAGTACGGTAAAACTACTGACCATAGCTGATTAATGGGATCATGATACCTGCTCTAGGATCCTCTCGATCATATCTATAGTATTTAGATTGTCGACTGCATCGGTGATATTGATATCGATCTTCTGTTGTACTAGATCCATAAATGTTTCGACCTCTGGTATAAAACCTCGTAGATAAAGATCTTGGTTACCACCCGATCCGGTAGTTGATACTGATCCATAGATGGTGTCTATCTCATCTAAGACCTGCCATCTAGGTTTGTCAGATCGAGGAGGATTGATATGATGGATCACTTTGTTCTCATTGTTATTGAATTTCAGATATCCGTTAGTACCTGTCAAAATTATCTGTTCATTCAGTTTCGACCATGAATCTGTTGCTTTGAGATCAATATTGATGCATATGCCATTTACATCGGTCGCAGATATCGTGATCGCAAAATGTCCATCAACAATATTTGCAAAGGCTTTTATGTCTTTGATCTGATCTGTGAAACTACGTATCAAATTTATGTAGTGGATCGGCGCAAAATAGAGATAATCACGAATATTAGTGGTGAAATTTCTACATGAAAAAGTGGCATCAATAGATATGAGTTTTCCGATCTGACCATTCTTATACAACTCAGAAATTTTTTGATAACTTGGCGCATATCGTTTCATGTATCCGACAAACACGAGTTTACTGGAGTTAAGCTCTTCTTGTACGATACTGTTTGCATCTGATAGGGAAGTTCCAGGTGATTTCTCTACAAAAACATTTACACCTGCTCTTAGGCAATCGATAGTGATCTCAGCTTGTTTCGCAGGGTCTAAAGAAATGAAAACAGCATCGAGCTGTTCGCTTTCAAGCATTTTTTTGTGATCTTGGTATGCGATCTGAGCCTCCTGCTCTTTAACGCCTAGATTTGAAGAATTGAAACTAGTGGTGCATACGGCATGAATTTGGTATCCCAAGAACTTTATGGAAGGATATAGATTGGCTCTTGCATGTCGTCCATAACCAATAAATCCGATTTTCATATTGTTACTCTGTTCAAGCTTAATATGATTATTATATCAAAGCAGATCAGATCCCGTATTTACCAAGATTAACAGCGAAGATACAACTAAAATTGGTTTGTTAGCATCTTAGATACTAAACTTCTTATATGAGAGACCTTCAAGATATAAACCTGTTTAGCGTTTTGCAAATGATCTCGTGGCAATGAGTGTTGTAATAGGTATCGCCAGAAGCAATCCTATACTGCCGACTAAGGTTCTTACTATCTCAACAGCAACGATCTCAAGATTTACAACCTCGCTAAATGTTGTGTTTGAGAGCGAGAAGATCAGCAGTATCGGGATCGAGGCACCACTATACGTCAGTATCAAGGTATTTGTGATCGATGATATATGGTCTCTCCCTACGGTCATAGCTCTTCTGAACAACTCTGATGGTGAGATCTCCCTATTTGTATCTTTCAGTTGTTCAACTATCGAAACTTGAGATATGGTAACGTCATCAAGTATGCCGATCAATGAGATGATTATACCTCCGATGATCAGGTTTGCGATATTAATGTTCTGCTCACTTTGTGTTTGGAGGAAGAATGACTCTTCGAGTCCTTGCCCGGTCAGATAACTACTTTTCACGGACAATGAGCCGATTATTCCGGTGATAAGTAAAGAAATGACAGTTCCGATAACAGCAAGTGTAGATTTTCTCGAGAATCCGTGTGAAATATAGAAGGTTGTTGGTATCAGGAATATCCCAACAAGTATAGAAATTAGGATCGGGTCATAACCCTTTAGGATCCCCGGTATTATCAACCCAAATACAGCAAATATCGATATTATCAATCCTAGAAATGACTGTAGGCCACTTGTTTTACTTATCAGGAGAGTCAAAACAACAAATCCTAGTAACAATATCAGTAACGGTCTGGACCGATCGAAATCATGTATAGAGTACATCAGATCTGACCCTGTGTCTGAGCTGCTCGATCCTTGTACAAGAACCTTATCACCAACTTTATATCTGACCTGATTATATTGATACTCATCGCCCACTGTGATATCGATCAACTTTTCACCAGTTTCAGTCTTGATCAGTACCTTAAGCTCTTGATAGATATTATCGAGATCAAGTGCCTCATCATAGTATTCTGCTTCTTCAATAACTGCGTTGACTGTTCCTTTATAGTATTCGGAACCTTTATCCTGAGCTAGTGCGGGATCCAAGAGTGGGGAGATGATTAGGAATATTAATACTGTAAGGAAGGTTCTGATCATTTGCTCTTTAATGTTAATTAAATATTTAATAATCCGATGATCACATATACACAAATGTATACAAAAATACATTACTCGTATGTTTATCAGTATAGACTTGCTTTCGACGGTTATTTCAAAAAGTTATTCCAATAAAAATATTCACGCTATCCTTATACTATCAAATGATAACCGTTGTTCCCTTTACGCTATCCTTATACTATCGAATGGTAACCGTTGTTCCCTTCAACCTCTCCAGGCACTCGCTGTATAAGCTGCATCGGCAGAAACTATTCTCAACAGTTCATCATTATTCTTATCTAAGAATTCTCTTAATTCCCATATACTGCCTACTCCAAGATCCGCTAATGTTCTAGCAGCATAATGTTTGAACTGATCAATATCAAATGTCATCGAGTTAGCCTTCTCCCTATAATAAATGTATCCTGATTTCCCTTCGACATTTTTTGTGCGACCACTTGGGAACAGTCGGCTATTTGCATTATCCTTATGATATGACTCGATTATCATTGTTGGTGCACTTGCGCTCCCATGGTACGGTTGGCAGAATTCTCCATTTCTATGTTCAAAATATAGATCTCCCTGTTCGATCACACAACTTGCTAACTGCGCATTTCGAAGTATCCCATCAACACCCATCACAAGTAGCGCACCCACACTAGTACCTATCCCTCCTTCAACCATGATCGTGGTATTGTTAAAATCTCTATTTATCAGCAAATTGTATAACTCCTCTAGTGTAGTTAGCGCCATACCATTTGTTGCAGATGTACACTGACGCCCACCTCCATGTCCAGCGATAAGTCCGTCAACCTGGATATCATTTGCGATCAATTCGTAACACTGCTTCATGTCGGCGATCTGACCAACAAATATCTCTATCTGATCCCCAAAATACTGACGCAAAGCTAGGGCTGTTTCTTTCACTCTCGGATCTGAATTGATCGTATATATCCTAAATAGTTTGGTGCCAGTTTCTTTGAAGAGTCTCTTTGCCTTTCTAAGATCCTCTTTAGGATCGCAACCCAATGCGGCACCGATATTTCCTAGAGCTCGTTTCTCCGCAAGTTCAGGTAATCCAAGTTCTTTTATCGTTCTTATTGATTCTGATATCAGTCGTATCTGATTGTTGAAGTCTATTGCGTTGATATTATTGCGGTGTACAAAGACAGGCATGTGACCTAATGCGGCTGTCACTATCACATCTCTCCAACCTGAGACCCAAGGTAAACAACCTATGGCATATATGCTTCTGGCGTGCTTGCCGATAATTGTGTACAAACCCGAATCTGATGACCTACTGCGACTGGCATAATTAGGCGAGGACAGCTTTTTATAACCGATCTCTTTTAATGATAATGTTTGTGTGACAGTAGAGTAGCCTTCTATCCCTAGAGCATGTTCGAGTGTGATACTTCTTCGATTGTTCCTCTTCGGAAAGTTCTCTCGATCTTGATCCAATCTATCCAATATCTGATGAACATTTGGATTCTGATGTCTCATAAAGAAGTCTGCTCTTTGTACTAGGGCAAGGTGCCGACGTTCAGGGCCCATCTGCCATAGATATGGGTCACCATTCTTTTGCAGTTTTAGGTGTTTTCTATCAACATCGGTGAGCATCAACCCAAGACTGGGTGTGTTTGGATTTAAAAGAAATCTTGTAAAGTATGAATTATCAGTTCTGTGAATATTTGAATATTTTGTTGCTGTCATATCCTTCTTGATCCGGTTGTTGGATTCGAGACATTCTAATTTGTATGCAAATTTGCGAGCCTTGCCATCTGTGATTTGGTCTAGCTGTACTCTTTGTAATTCCTGCTCGTACGGTTCAGGTAGTTGATAGACTGGGTATCCGAATTTGAATGGATCTTTTTGGAAAGCTTTGAGAGCTTTTCGCCTCATAGAAAGTCGATCCTTTTCCTCTGCTGACATTTGAGCAAAAGTTTTCTTCTGAGGATTATCCTCAGAAACTGGAATGAACATATCATCCCAACCGAATCCATAACTACCAAGCAATTCTTCAGATATCTCGCCTACAACTGTGCCTTCCCAATATTTGACATCTACTCCATCAAATATCCCGAGCAGTACTCGTGCTATCGCTGATCTGTCTTTCCCTTTTAACCATTCAGTAGCGATCATTCGTCGTCCGTTTACTGAAGAGCAGAAGTCATTTACATATGTTCCGGGTTTGCCATCTAACCCTTTGATATCTAACGATGTGTCTTCTACAAGAATTGGATTGTAGCCGTTGGCTTCAAATGCAGTTTTTGCCTTTTCTGATATCACTTTGTATGGGTCCGAACTTTGTATTTCTTCAATATTTAGATCTACCCCGATAACCTCGTACTTCTTCAAGATCCTTCGGATCTCCCTGAGTTTGTTCTCATTTGAAGTTGATACTTCGATATAATTTTCGGATTGTTTGGATATTTGCGT
Organism: Candidatus Nomurabacteria bacterium; assembly: GCA_020632395.1. Lineage (NCBI taxonomy): Bacteria > Candidatus Nomuraibacteriota > Candidatus Nomurabacteria bacterium. Next base: position 18,744 of record JACKFQ010000001.1, read on the forward strand.
ATCATTTTTTGTATGTAACACTTTGTTGATAGTGATTGGACGGCTGTAGTAGATCTTTCTTGGCATTTCTGAAAAGATAAAACTTATCGATAGTTAGCTAATTGTAATTGTGCGTTGAGTAGAATTCAATCTAGAATAACTGCTGACTTTGTGGGGAATTGACAATGGTGTCGGGTATATTTCTATATAGGTCAGATGGCTGGTAGTCTGATAAAGTAATATTTGTGGTTGATGTGTTTCTATTCCTTGTACTAGTAACTAAAATGTACTAATATACATTGGTTATCTACAATTAATATGAGAGCCCATAGAATATGTATAAGTATCTAAGGAAATTCCCCTTCTATTCAGTGCTTTCGTCTCTTTCATTACTATCAATTCTTTTCCAGAGTGTTTTCCTTCCTGCGTATACCATGGTGACCATGGTAAGCCCTGCATATGCAGATGCTCCTGTAAAACATGACCTCGAAGGATTGGTTTTTGATGAAAATCCAGTAAGTGGCACCTGGACCACAGGCAATCTGTGTCAAGGTGGTGGAGGATGTTATGCCGAGGGTGATGAGGTTCCTGCCCGTCTTTCCTCTGAAAATCTTGTACCGGGTAATCCATACAGTGTGGTTATTGAGATCGACCACCAAGATGGACCTCTTATCGGATATGATAGGTTTGATAGATCAACTCCTGTCCTTGCTGATGTCGGTGCTACTGGAGTGACCCTAAGTAGTTTTTCACCTGTGACTTGTTCTTCGGGTACTACTTGTTGGGATTATACCCTCTCATTTACTGCTACAGCGACGAAATCAGTAATATATCTTGATGCTGTCCTTGGGTTAGATGCCTCGGAGTGGAGTGGCTCATCATTGCATATGAGAATGGTAACTGGAGGTAATTCTGATATTCCTATAAATGTCAGAGATATCGAACGACTTCCCTCTATAACTATCACAAAGATTATTGTAGATGGCCAGGGAGATCCTGTTGTAGATCAAACTTCTGCTGCTGATTATTGCTTTGATATTACACCTGTGGTAGCTGGCAAAACACGTTATTGTATTACTGGTGATGGAGATGGCACAGACACGATCGTTATTGATAATCTACAAGATACTTCATATACCATAGCTGAGGTAGGACAAGAGGGCTATATTCCACAATCGATCTCAGGTACAAACTGTGTACAATCTCAGTCCGGTGTTGGTTCAGCTACAGTAGCATCTGGTTCGGTATCTACAGATGCAATTTGTGAATTCAAGAATACTCGTGCTATCGGTGGACTTACAGTAACTAAGGAGGTCGTTGGCCCAAATGGTGAGGATATTCTAGATACCTCCGCCGATTTCCAATTCCAATTCGGTAACGAAACATTTTTCTTAACAGATGGAGGGTCAAAAACCTTCAATGATCTACCAACAGGTCTATATACAATCGACGAGGTAGTTCCAGCAAATTACGCATTGGACTCATACAGCATTGATGAGGATCCAACTACACCCGGTGCACAGATCTATGTCACAGGAGGAGTTGCTACTCAACTGACAGTTACTAACCGACAGGTTGGAGGCTCACTACAGATAACTAAAGAAGTACAAGATTCTCTTGGTAATCAAATAAAAGATGATGCGGAATTTACCTTTACTTATGACACCGGTAAGACTGTTAAGGTCACTGGTGGATCTACGGTAGAAGTTAACGGTCTTTTACCTGGTACTTATACTGTAATTGAAAGTGGTATCCCTTCGAACTATCAACTTCTGAGTATAACTCCGGACAATGATAGTGATCCTACGAACGGTGTTGAGGTTCAAGTTGTAAATGGTGAAAAAACAGAACTAGTCGCCGTAAACGCACTTATAAGACCGAAGGTTGTTATAACGAAAACCGATGATGTTGATCCTGTCATCGCAGGCAACTCATTCAATTATTACATTAACATCCAAAATACTGGACCAAATGTTCTACATGATGTAGTTCTAGCAGATCCTGTCCAAAGTACTACTCCTTTTATAGTTGAGAACTATTCAACAGATTAGGGAAGCTGTACGATAGCTCCTGCTGGTACTGGTATAGATTGTACGGTCGGGGATGTTGTTGTAGGTCAGACTGTTCAAGTGAGGATCGGGGTATCTGTTCCGTATTCAATAGATGCTGATTCGTTCACAAATACTGCAACCATGTATTCTTACGAATACCCTGACGGACTGACTGCAGATGAAACAACAGAAGTGATCGAGAGATTCGATCTGTCAGTAAAGAAATCATCCAGTACTGATCTTCTTATCCCAGGTCAAGACAGTAGCTTCTCATATGATGTAAGAGTCGAGAACCTAGGACCTTCTGATGTAGAAGGTGTAAATATGAAAGATATCATACCTGCACCATTTACATTCATCGGTTATACGCTTACATCTACTACACCTGGTACTGTATTGTGTAGCACAATAGGAAATAATGTCGACTGTGATATTTCTTACCTGCGCCCTGGGGATTATGTTGTATTCAAGCTAAATGTATCTGTTCCTCTAAATGCCGAGAGTGGCACGATATTAAACACAGCAGTTTTCACTACTTCAGAAACAGGTGAAACCGAATGGAAAGCTGAGGATCAAGTCACTATCGAAGAAAAAGCTGAGCTTGATCTTGTAAAGTCTGCGGATAAACTTTCAGTTGCAGCTGGTGATACATTCACCTACACATTAAGACTTTCAAACTTAGGTCCATCTGATGCTGATAATGTCATATTGACTGATAGTATCCCGGCAATGTTCGAGATCCTTTCGGTTGACAGCACTGATTGTTCACTAGTTGGTAATGATCTGACATGTGATGTGGGTACACTATTACCAGATGGAATTGCTTTTGAGGTAAATATTCTAGTCAAAGTAGATCCGGCAGCAACAGAAGGAGAGGTGAAGAATACTGCTTACGGCTACTCAGATGAGGATAAGACCGATGATGAACTTGTTGTAGGTATTTATGAGGATATAAATATCTATACAGCAAAGACTCACAGTGCCAATCCTGTTACTGCGGGGAATTCCACTTTTGATTATACGATCGTGGTAAAGAATAATGGCCTTTCTCAGACAGATGATCTTGTTGTTTACGACTTCCTGCCGGAAGAGTTTGACTACCAAAGCTATACATCTACAGTAGGTACATGTACATATGACCCCTCTCCAACATTCGTTGATGGTGAACAGTTAGATACTAGATTTGGAGTCGTCGTAATGCCAACTGATAGTGTAGGAGATCCTATCTTGATCTGTGATCTAGGAGATCTCGGTGCAGGAGAAGAGGTTCTTATCACGGTAACGATGGACGTACCAGTAGATGTTGATGCAACCCTCCCCGGTCAAGGAGTACTTAATTGGGGCTGGGAAGTGACCGACGAACAAGTTAGTGACTTTAGCGATAGGATCGATGTTGTTGAGGATGTTGTCCTCGACTTGATCAAAACAACCTCCGACAAGGTCTTGATCTCAGGTCAGGATAATGCAGAATATAAACTGTCACTTACAAATACCGGTTATTCAACCGCAGATAATGTAGTTTTGCAGGATGTATTACCAGCAGGATTTGAGTTTATCTCTGCAGATCCTTCCCCTTCGCCTTGTCCCGGTTCGGTTCTTCCTGTCGGAACTGTGGAGTGGTGTATTGGAACTCTAAAGCCTGGAGAAACTTTCGAGGTAATGATAACTGCTTTTGTTGTGGCATCAGTTCAAGATGGCTCATACACAAATACCGCTTATGCAACTTCAGATGAGGATAAGGATTCTGATACAGCTGATGTAAATGTCGATGGTTCTGCCACACTTAGTATCGATAAAGAATTAGAATCTGAAGATCCAGCCATAGCAGGTCAGGATGAACTAATGTTTAGTATATTAGTACGAAATCTAGGTCCTTCTGTTGCTGATATGGTGACTGTGACTGATGATCTCTCAGATTATCTACAGTCTTTGATGATATTAGGATATGATCTCACAGCACTGGATTATAGCGTTTCAACAGACGTTGGAAGCTGTTCAGCCGTAGATCTCGATAACTACTCACTTACATGTGAAATAGGAACATTGGGTGTTTACGGGACATCGACCCCCCTACCTACAGAGGTGAAGATCATGGTAACCGTAGATGTTCCAGATGTTATGGAATCAGGTGAATTTGAGAATTCCGTAGTCGCATCATCAGAGGATTCCGAAAAGGTTAGCGATGTGGCACCTTTTGAGATTGATGAAAAAGAGTACCTAAAGATCGAAAAGTCAGCAGACCGAGAAGAAGTGATAGCAGGAGAAATATCCAATTTGATAACCTATACGGTATCCGTCACAAATAGTGGTCCTTCATCAGCCGAAAATGTAATTGTGGATGATATTCTTCCAGAAGGATTGGTTTTAGAGTCATATCCTACAGAATGTGTTGAAGGTATAGGTTACTTACATTGTGAATTAGGAGAACTTGCAGTTGATCAGACCATCAAATTTGAATATGTCATGTCAGCACCAAGTGTAATTGAAGGTGGTACCTATAATAACTATGTGGGTACAAGATCTGATGACTGTATGGTAAGAGAGGTTGATGAAGATCTGAGTGAGGACAGTAGAGCATTTCTTAAATATTGTGCTGAGGATGAATTTGATCTGTCAGTTCGCGAAGATGTTAAATTAGTAGTAGATAAAGTTGATTCAACAGATCCAGTTATAGCAGGTACTGAATTTGACTATATCATTACTGTAACAAATGAAGGCTTTTCACAAGCAGATAAGTTGGGTATTACTGATACCATCCCTGCTCAACTAGAGGCTATCTCCGTTGATGATCCTAACTGTTCTATAAATGGTAATAACTTGTTGTGTAAATACGATCATCTAGATTCAGGAGAGACGAAAGTCGTCAAGGTAACGGTCCTTGCACTTCCGAGTTTAGAAGCTCAGGTGATCGAAAATATCGCATATGCCGCTACCGAAGAAACAAAGGGTTATGACGAAGAAGAGACTACTATATACGAGGACCCAACACTTACAGTAGAGAAACTCGTTGACAGAACTACTGCAGTTGCAGGTGATGATACACCTTTGACCTATACTATCACCGCAACTAACGAGGGTCCGTCCGATGCAGATAATGTAATTGTGTATGATTTTTTGCCGGATCAATTCCAGCTTGGAACATATTCTTCAAATATCGGTATTTGTACGGTGGATGATACCTTTGATCCTGATGTCTCATTGGATCTCCGAGCAGTTGTATTACCAAGCTATCCGTATCAGACGGATAAAGTGATCATCTGTGACTTGGGGACAATGGATCCGGATCAAACATTTACACTTACATATGAGATGTATGTACCTGAAGGTGTTGATTCGATCTCAGATCCTGGGATCAATAATTCCGGTTCATTGGTTTCTGACGAAAAGAGCCTGAAATTTGAAAGAGATGTGGAGATAACGGAAGATGTTAAGTTAGTGATAGAGAAGTATGATAATTACGAAGATGAGGAGAGTGCAGTTGCAGGTCGTGATTATGTAACTTATACGATCGAAGTTACAAATAATGGTGAATCTGATGCAGACAATGTATGCGTGTCGGATCTGCTTCCTGAAGGTTTTGTACATATTTTCTCAACACCTACCCCAGAAACTGAGGGATGTAGTGAAAATAGTAGTGAGAACCCAGATGCATTGGAATGGTATTTTGAGCATGTCGCTTCTGGTGAGACAAAGACGATAACAGTTGTTGTCTTTGTAGAATCATCAGTTCTTGCTGGTTCATATGAGAATCTCGCATCAGTCAAATCTGATGAGGATTCCAATGATGGAAGTGAAATAACAGATGTTGATGTTGAAGTAAATCTCGATATGCAGAAAGAAGATGGCGATTTCACAGCAGTAGCAGGTGATCCGGTACTTGGGTATGTGACCTACACACTTACAGCTATGAACTATGGACCATCTGACGCGACCGAAGTCACAGTTTACGATTGGTTCCCTGATGGATTTATGATCACCGAGTACGACGACTCAATATGTACTGTTTCTCTAGTAGACGGTTTAACCTCAGAATTTGATCCAGCTAGATGGTATGAGATGTCATGTATGGTAGGTGCACTGGAAGTAGGAGAAAGCTTCACAACCGAGGTTACGGTATGGATCCCATATGACATGGATACTGCTACATACAACAATTATGCTGAAGCCAACGACCCTGACGAAACACAGTATTGTGGAGATTGGGGTATAGAGGATGATAGAACACGGATAGGACTAACAGAATCGGAGTTGGAAAGTATCTGTTACTACGATAATGAACCGATCGATGTTGTAGAGGATGTCCAATTAGATGTTGATAAGAGTAGTGATCCATCGGTTGTGCATCCGGGTGAAGAATTTGAGTATCTTATCTCTGTACGAAATGGTGGAGATTCTGATGCTGAAAATGTCATGATCACAGATGAAATGCCATCTGTGTTCGAAATAGTAGATGTTAATATAGAGAAAGGTGAGTGTAGTGTTGATGGTCAGACCATCAGCTGTACGATCGACAAACTTGATCCAGATGAGATAGTTGAGATGATCGTCACAGTAAGAGCTTCTGTTGATGCATATCCTGATGTTTACACAAATTATGTGGTCACGAGCTCAGATGAAGATGAGGGAGATGAGGACTCTGACGATACAGAAGTCTTGAGTATCCCAGATATGTTCATTACAAAGAGTAATGATTGGTTAGGTAGTACTGAACCTCTCTCCCCAGGAGATGTTGTAAGATATTCGATCACTCTTTCTGTTGAGGATCTGTTAAAAAAGGGTGACGATCTCGATGAAGATATCGAACAGGAGATAAATCCCTCAGCCGTACCGCTATCGATCTCAAAGGAGATGATCTTCCATGGTGTGCAGGATGTTGTCCTGACAGACTTGATCCCTGAAGGATTGAGTTTTATCCCAGGAACATCAGAAGTAGTTGATGAGAATGGTGATCCAGTAAGTTACAGTGAACCAGTATACGATGATAATGCAGGTGTATGGATGTTAGGAGATATTATGGTCGGTGGTAAGGTCATCGTAAGTTACGATGCAATAGTAGACGGGGATGCCGATGCAGGTGAATATAGTGATCTTGCATGGGCGACAGGGACCACACCTGGAGATGTTGAGGTACTAAGCAAAGCAGATGAGGTAGACCCATCATACTTCTCAGAGAATATTGTCGGAACTTATGTACAGGTAGCGTTAAATGAATTTGTTGAAACTGGAGTTGTGTTAGGTAGTGCGATCGTAAGACTTCCAAATACCGGAGTCTCAAGTTTGATCTCGATAGTTGGATTGTTAACACTCTTGATCGGGCTCGTACTGTTTGTAGGAGATTGGTTCAAGAATAAGAGATCCAGTAAGTTATTCTTAAGATCAGGAGTTGCTGGAGTGACTGCTGTTATGATGTCGATATTGCTACTTGCATCGGCACAGCCAGCCTTAGCGCAAGTAGGTATTTCGATCAGTCAACCGGATGCACAGACAAATGACAACAACTTCAAGATCCCTTATGTTGTAGCAAACATCAGTAATGAAAATATCGAACTTGCATGTTATGTGAAAGGACCTTCTGACGTAGCGTTTAGTACATTTGGCGTCAGTAAGAGTTTTACCAAGAGCGGTACTGGATTCTGTCAGGTCGATGACAATGTCGTAGCTGAGAATGGCGTTTACCAGTTCAAAGTAGAAGGAAGCGGATATGTATCAGATATTGTAGAGGTAGATTTCAGTGCACTTGTTCCTGATGCTCCAGAATCCTACGAGAGAACGGAAAGTGATACATGTACAAGTACATTAACATTCACAGTACCTTCTAGTAGCTCCGCTACAAAGGCGCAGATCTTCAGATCGACTGAAACTTCATTTGTTGCAAGTGCGACGACATTAGTAGGAGAATTAGCTGTGAGTTCAGGTGAAGATGTGGAATTTCTAGACACACCATCCGATTGTAATGATACTTATTACTACTCATTGAGATTGATCGACGAATTCGGCAATTCTTCGACATTTGTAGGTGATGAGGTCGTTATCACTCAAGTGATAGATGAACCTGTCACTACAACCAATACTTCTGGTCAAGGAGATACAGGAGGTACTGTAGAAGGTGCTGTGGATACAAATGGAGATGGAGTTATCGATGAGAAAGACGGAGAAGTACTGGGAGAAGAAGAAACTCCAGACGATGATACAAAGACAAATGAGGATGAGGCGGATAAAAAAGATACATCCGAGGAGAGTTTCGTAGAAAAGTATGGAGTGATCATACTTGGACTTGCAGTGGTCGGAGTGGTAGTCTATTGGTATGTCAGGAGACAGCGTGCATAAAATATCTGATACTATTCTTAATAAACTACGTGTCTACTCAAGAGCCAGGGTGATAGCAATCACCCTGGTAACTCTTGGGGTTTTGATACTATTGTATCTTTTCCTTCCTCTCTTGATCGCCAAGATAGACTATCTAACATCCACAGATGAGAATCGTGTAGTTGAAGAGCGTGTAGATACTGTATGGAGTGAGAATAGAGGGTCAGCAGTACCCAATATCACCCTGATAGAAGATCTTTTCCCGGATAAAGAATTTTCGATCATAATTCCAAAAATCGATGCTAGATCTAGAGTGATCGCCGATGTAGATCCATTTGACCAAGTAGCATATACTGTTGCATTGAATAATGGTATCGCACATGCAAAAGGTACTGCATACCCAGACCAGATAGGAAATACATTTCTCTTTGCTCATTCAGCTCTAAACTTCTATGACCTAGTAAAACAGAATGTGAATTTCTTTCTACTAACTGAGCTAGTGAAGGGTGACGAGATCTACATCATGTATAAAGGTGAGATGAGCAAATACATTGTAGAGAAGAACATCAAGGTGGATCCGGAGGAGATCGGGTATTTAACTACTGGGTCAGATCATGGGAAATTGACTTTGATGACTTGTTGGCCTGCCGGAACAGACTTCAAGCGTGTAATTGTTGAAGCTACGAAGCAGTAGCAACCTCTCCAATAAAAAATCATTGCAAGAATATACAAGGTGCTGGAACTGTTTAGGTCAAAGATCTCAGCCAATACGAATGAGCAGATCTGATAGAAGTTGTACATTCGAGCGTTATCTGAACTTACTCATATTGCATCAGAAATGTTTATTTACTAATATATGTACAGACATAAATTATCAAGGACCGTGTTAGGATGAAGAAAACATTATTTATAGCACTACTAGGTATAGTAGGAGTGTTGGTACTAGTAGGTGGATATCTGGTTGGGAAATACAACACCATGGTAGACCTTGATCTAGACGCAGAAAAGGCTCAAGGACAAGTGGAAGTCGTATTGCAAAGAAGGTTTGATCTGATCCCAAATCTGGTTGAGTCTGTACGTGGTGCTATGGATCAGGAGGAAGATGTCTTCACAGCACTTGCTGAAGCACGTACAAGATATGCAGGTACATCGTCAGGTACTCCTGAGCGTGTTGATGCTGCAAATCAAGTGGAAAGTGCATTGAGCAGGTTACTCGTAGTTATGGAGAACTATCCAGAATTGCGAAGTGTTGATACAGTACAGTCACTAATGGACGAGCTTACAGGTACAGAAAATAGGATCAGCGTAGAACGACAAAGGTATAATGAAGAAGTCACTACATATAACAAATTCATCCGTCGCTTCCCCAATAATCTCCTAGCAGGGATGTTTGGATTTGAAGATAGACCATTGTTTGAGGCTGTCTCAGAAGCAGATGTTGCACCATCAGTTGATCTAGCTGACTAGAATGTCCAAAAATTGGGTAATTGGTATCAAAATTTTATCGATCATCTGGATCTGCATTCTTTCAGTCAGTTCTGTTTACGCTCAACTAAAATTCCCAGAGCCTACGGGATTTGTCAACGACTATGAGAATATCATCTCCAATGATGAGGAATTAGAAGCAAAATTAAATGCCTATGAAAAGGAAACAACTAATGAGATAACTGTTGTGACAGTACCAGATTTTCAAGGTACAACTATTGAAGATTATGCTGTCAAACTGTTTGAGGCATGGGGGATCGGTAAAGAGGATAGGGATAATGGCATACTTATATTGGTTTCAGCATCAGAGAGACAATCCCGGATCGAGATAGGTTACGGATTAGAAGGAGCATTAACAGATGCCGAATCGGGTAGGATCCAAGACAATGCAATGATACCCTCATTCAAGGAAGATGATTATACTACCGGTATCAATAATGGAGTAGATGCTGTGATCGAAGCAATAGCAGGTGAGTATACTGCTGAGGGGTATACAGGTACGGATACCTCAGGTCAGGATCCATTGAATACCAATCTACTAACTACAATTGGGGTATTTGGATTCATGCTGTTTCAAGCAGTAGCATTCAGTAAGAGTTGGTGGTTAGGAGGTGTGATAGGATTTATTGGGGGAATGATAATCGGAGGTTTTGATTCAGCCGTTATATTTACCATCATTGGTTTGATAGTTGACTTCGTACTCTCAAAATTCTTTAGTAGTACTTCTACAGGAAGATCATTGGCACGAGGTGCATCTAGATCTATCTTTCCGATATCAGGAGGTCGCAGTAGCTCCGGTGGCGGTTTTGGAGGGTTTGGAGGTGGTGGGTCCGGTGGTGGCGGTAGCTCTAGGAGTTGGTGAAATTCACAAAACCTTCACAGGATATATTGCTATAATACGATGTGAATATTTTTTCAAATTACTCAAAAACAGCATTCCTATTAGGTGCGCTATCAGCACTACTTATCTTGATAGCCTATCTTTTTGGAGGTGATGCCAGCATCATACCGATGCTTTTGATCTCAGTAAGTCTAAACCTAGCCATCTACTTTTATAGCGATAGGGTTGCAATAGCTTCAGCAAAAGCCAAGAAAGCTCAAAGAAGTCAGTTCAAGGATTTATATAGGAGTATGGAAAAACTATCGGTTGCATTTGATATACCAACTCCCGAACTTTACATTTCACCTGAGCGAACACCAAACGCCTTTGCAACCGGACGCAATCCTTCAAATGCTGTTGTATGTCTTACACAAGGATTGATCGACACACTGCCTCTACAAGAGATCGAAGGAGTCATAGCGCATGAAATGTCGCATATAAAGAATCGAGACACACTCATCGCGACCATGGCAGCGGTTATCGCTAGCATTGTTAGTACTATCCCCAGAATGGCAATTTGGTTCGGGTCTGGATCTAGAGATAATGATTCTTCAGATGGAATTGCACAACTGATAACAATAATACTTGCACCATTTCTTGCTATGCTTCTCCAATTAGCAATAACTCGCTCAAGAGAATACTCAGCCGACGAGATGGCAGCCAGAAACATGGGTTCTGCACTACCACTTGCACATGCTCTAAGAACGATCTCAACATCTACCAATTCTAGTCCTACGTTAAGACAGGATCCCGTATTCGCATCTTTGTATATAAGTTCTCCTAAACAGAAACAAAATAAGCTTTCTGAGATCTTCTCTACCCATCTCCCAACCGAGAAACGTATAGAGAGATTAATGTCACTGCAGTTCTAGTGTGATATCCTTACAACAATCCCCTGCCTCTGATATGATATAGCGATGAAAGTTCGTGATCTGGTACAGTCAAATAGTTTTCCGCTGATCCGATATCTAACTGAAACAGAATTGGTTAGAGATCTGATCATAACTACTGTGATATCAGGATTGGCTAGTGTTCTTAACTACCTGTTCAACATAATCGCTGCGAATCAATTACCAGCAGAGTCATTCTCAATAATGAGTGGTGTAGTGGGTTTACTATACCTGATACAGATACCTGCTCTTACAATCCAGACGTATTTTACGAAGAAAAGCGCAGGACTAAAGCATATCCAACTTGAAGAACTACGAGCTACCACTCGTAGCTATATGATATATGGGGTATTAGGTGTATTGATAGTATTCTTCCTATTACCTCTTTTGGCAAAAGTTACAGGTGTTGAGATCAGATACGTCGTGCCAGTATCTATAATGATCTTCGCATCTGTGTTTACACCTGCCATGAGAGGTATGATCCTCGGTCTAAAGCGAATAAATCTTTACAACATTCTTTCGATAGTCGAGTCCTCTTTGAGATTACTGATGTTCTTTCTGATCATACAGATCTCTACAGATGCTGTTTGGCCACTGTGGTCATATATTTTGCCTTCAATGGTTGTCGGATTGTTTGCTTATATCTCTCTTCGAAGATCCAGTTTTACAAACCAGGGTGAGGATGTTCTGATGAAGCAAGAGAATTTTGGATACCTGATCGTGACTTTGATATCGTTCTTCCTGTTCAATGGATTGATATCGTTGGATCTCGTTTTGGTTGATCCTAGCTATCGTGCTTCCTATGCAGCGCTTTCCTTAGTTGGAAAGATCGTCTACTTTGCATCAGCTCTCGCGACTTCTGTTTTGTTTAGTTATTTCGCAAATACAAAGAATAGGACAACAAAAAGACGCTACTTGTATGTTGGAGGTGCATTGAACCTTTCTATCGGATTTGGATTGGTATATGTATTCATGGTATTTGGGGATGCCATACACCAGGCTATGTTCCATGGGAACTATCCAGAGATCCAGAAGTATATGGTGCCATTAGCTATCGGGATGTCGTTTTATTCTGTAACATATCTACTGTTAAATTATCTGTTGTCAGACAAAAGAAGAGGGCAAATACTTATCCTGCTAGGGATATTCTTAGGTCAGATCATACTGTATCTCTTCAGAAATGATGTACTTCTAGACGCTGTTACCAATCAGATCTTCTTATACGCTACAATAGCGATACTGATACTTTTCTATTGGGCGTTTGAGGAAAGGCGCTCGATAAATAAGACTAAACTGAATCGATCATAATATGGAATTTGCTATTGGATTTATCCTTGCTTTGGGTGTTATGGCTGTCGCACTCTTTATACTTAAAGACAAATTATTTAAGCAGACCGAACAGCAGAATGAAGCTGCTATGCGTGCATTGGAATTGCAACTCAAATCAATGCTTCCCGACATAATGAAACAATCCAACGACATGCTCGTATCAAGGGCAAACGAAGTGTTAGGAGCAGAGAAGAAAGAGATCAAGACAGATCTTGAGAATAAGCGAGGCGAGATCGAAAGAATGATCAAATTGGTTCAAGAAGACTTGAAAAGAAGTCAGAAAGAATTGTCAGAAGCAGAGCAGAAGAGAATAGGCTCCTTTCATGAACTAAGGGAGAGATTGGAAAACCAACAGAAAGTTACAGAGCAGTTGCGAGTGAGTACGGATCAGTTGAAGGGGTTGCTATCAGATAATCAGATGCGTGGTCAATTTGGTGAACAGATCGCTGAAGATCTACTACGAATGACTGGTTTTGTAAGGGGGATCGATTATGAATTCAACAAAAAACAAGAATCATCTGAGACTAGACCTGATTTCTCGGTGTTCTTACCTGATGGCACGAGGATCAATGTTGATGCAAAATTCCCATACTCAAATTTACAAAAAATGTCAGAATCAGAAGATCCCTCACAAAAAGATAAATATCTCCGGGAATTTGAACGTGATGTCAAGAATAAGATCAAACAGGTAACCTCTCGTGATTATATTAATCCAGATGATCAAACTGTTGATTTTGTGATCCTTTTCATTCCAAACGAGATGATATTCTCTTTTATATATGAACGGTTTAATGATGTTTGGACTGAGGCAATGAGTAACAAGGTAATACTGGCAGGCCCGTTCAGCTTTACTGCGATACTGAGGATGATCCGACAGGCGTACGAAAGTTTCAGATATCAGAACAACGTAAGGCAGATCATTGGTCATATAAAACAATTTGAGAAGGAGTTCGAGTCTTTCACATCAGAATTCATCAAGATCGATAAGAAGATATCAGAATTAAAGAATCAATATGACAAAGTTAGTGGAACTCGTACCAATCAACTACAAAAGACAGTTGACAAAGTTCGGCTTGAAGGAGTTGAGTATGAGGATAGTGGGAAACAGAAAAGCTTACTTGAGTAGTCGATATTCAGGGTTGTATCCTTTTTCCCTTATATATTTGAGGGCTTGGATCTCGAGATTCTCACATTTTTTGATCCAATCTTTATCACCTTCGCTACGGTTAAAGATCTCCATATACCAACCACGACGTCTACGGATCTCCTCAAGACTTGCGACACAGACCACCTGGTCATTCGAAATAGCATTCCCAGCATAGTTGATACCCATATCTGTAGGAGATCTATAGCTACTCATATAGTTCGAAGGTTCTAAGAATGACTCTGTCATTTTCTTTATGATCTCAAATGCTTCTACATCGCGATTGTAATTGACAGATCTCTTACCATAAGCGATCTCATGATATGTATCGATTACATTGTAATCACCGATATCAGCAGTTGCGGCCTCGTATGCCAAATTTACGGGATGTCCGATAGGAAGACTCCATATCGGAAATGTTTCGTATTTAGCATAGCCTGAAGTTTCGCCTTTTTGTTTATCTAAATAGATCTGACCTAAACAAGTAGACATCTTGCCGCTATTCGATGCTGCACCCATCACTAGGATCAGCTTCTTTGAGGTAGGAATATGATCATCGTATCCGTAACCTTCTTCACTTAACACTCTGCTTGTATCATCTGGATATCCATCGATCTTATATCTCTTGAATGTCTGGTAACCCATCTCTTGTGCGATTTTCTCATAGGAGAGGACGATCCCAGACAGTTCTCGATCACAAAGATTTATGATTATCTTTGGTTTTACACCAGTTTTCTCTTCTAGTTCTTTGACCATTCGTAAGGTAGCATCAGTGTATTTTTCTGCACTATTCTTCAATTGACGATTGAAACGGATATCATTGGCATTAACACAGAACATGATCTCGATGAGATTTTTCATGGAGTTGAAAATCTGTAGCTTGACCTCTGGGTCGAATCCGGGAAGTACTCTTGCTGCATGAGCGTCGTACATGAATTTTCCACCTATCTCTAGATAGAGTTTGCCTTCACGAAACTTATCGATACGGTCTAATATATGATCCTTCTGTATCTGTAAATATTTTCCATTGTCAAACCCTAATACAGAGTAGGGGATTGTGTCTGTTTGATCCATTCATTCATCGTATCATAAAAAAGGAACCGCTTCAGCGGTTCCTTAATATTCATCTCCTATAGGTAGCCAAACCTTATTCTGTGGTTTCAGAAACTGGTGTTGGAGCTTTTGGTTCATCCGGTTTTGATTCAGTCATAGCACTCTTACCTTTTGGTTCTGCCCAAGCAAGATATGCAGGAAGGAAGAAATTAACAACAGGAACAAGCATAAGTAATCCTAACCAACTCTCAAAACCACGTCTCTCAGCGATCTTCATTAGTACAATTATCGCAACAACAAGGTTCACCCCTGGTAAGCATAGTAATAAACCTAACCAAGGATTCATACCTGCGAGTTTAACCATATAGAAGGTACTTACGACTGGTACCCAAGCCATCCACCTGTTCTCTTCATTGAGCTTTTTAGCAATTGTACTAAATACAAGTCCCATATAAATAAAACTTACTAATGAGATACAAGCAATAAAACCCATATATCCAATAAAGACTGCAGCTGCTACTTCTGGGTCGAGCTCATCCTCATAAGTATATGTATAATCTACGTCATCCCAAGTGTCTGATTCCCAATTCCAGTCATCCAAGGTCGAGTCATACCCATCATCTTGGGCATATACACTGCCTGTACCAAAGGCTAGATTTAACGGCATCAGTGTGAGTGCTAGCACTGCCGTTAGGGTCAAGAGCTTTCTGACCATATGTGAAAAATTGAATAATTTAATAGTAACCAACTACATCTTACTTTGTTTTGTGTTCTATTGGCAAATAATTCCTTTACCTTAAATTGTGGATATGTTAGCTTTTGGTATGATCGATATTACACAAGACAAAACGTATCAGCTGATCGAGGGAACACATCCGGTCCTTATCACTGCTCCTCATGTCTTTAATCATAAACGACCTTCATTATCCGCTTCGATCAAACAAGCAGAACCTTGGACCGACTATATTGCAAAGGCTGTAGCAGAAGGTTCTAAGTCGTATGGTTTGATACTCAGAAATGATTCGTCTTATGACCCAAATTACCAAAAAGAAGATAACAATCCATTCAAACAAACCATTAGAAGGATAGTTGAACAATCCAACTGCAAATATCTTATAGACATACATGGATTACATGATCGACACAGGTATGATCTTGGGATCTTTTATGAGCGTCGATATTATAAATCCAAAGAATTAGCTTATAAAGTGGCAGAAGCACTAAATGTCGGCAAACTACGTGGAGTATTGATCCAGAACTTTAATTTTCCAGAGAGTGGTCAAGAAACACTGTCCGAATTTACTGTTCATGAATTAAAGATACCTGCCGTACAAATAGAGGTAGCTAGGTACATTCGGGAAGATCCCATCCTTCGTGAAGAATTGATCAAACATCTGACCGGTGCGGTTTCCGGTTTGATCAACTAACTTCACTCTTAATTAACTTCTTCTTTGACGCCTTTTTTGACTCTTTAGTAGGTTGGTCGACGCCGATAAGATCCAATTTCCTAAACAGGTATCGAGCTACTATATAGATCACAAGCATTGTAACTAGCATCTGTACTACTGAGTCTAGAAAATCTCCCACTAAGAACTCAACTCCATTTACAGAAGGTTTCCACTCACCGAACTGCTTGTTTGGTAGCAATAGGCTGATACCTGGACTGATTATCCCTGTAACCAGGGTGTTGACCACATCTTTAGATACTTGTCCAAGTATAGTTCCGATCGCTAGAGCAAAAATAGAGTACTTCCCAAGGAACTTAGAGAAATACTCAAATTCTTGAGAGATAAAAGTCTTGCTTACTCGGTCTTTTAGGTCAGTCATTAATGAATTATTAAAAACTTATTATATCGAGCTGATTTCTTTGACTATGGTATACCAGCTTTGATAGACTCATCATGTTATCATTTACTGCCTATATTATAAATTATTAAACATATTTAATGCCAAAGAAAGCAACCGTTACCAAATCAGACGCAAGATCAACTGAAAGATCTGATAATAAGTCTAAATCCATATCAGTTGCCGTAGAACAGATAGAGAAGCAGTTTGGGAAGGGCTCAATAATGAAACTCGGAAGTAAGGAAAAGATAGATATTGATGTAATACCAACCGGAGCGCTTTCTCTTGATGTTGCTCTAGGTGTGGGTGGTGTCCCAAGAGGAAGGATCGTTGAGATATATGGTCCTGAATCATCAGGAAAGACCACACTTGCTATGCACATATTAGCTGAAGCTCAAAAGAAAGGAGAAAATGTTGCATTTATCGATGCTGAACATGCTTTTGATCCGGAATATGGTCGCAATATTGGAATTGATATAAATGAGATGTATATTGCACAGCCTGATTTTGGTGAACAAGCCCTTGAGATACTGGAAACGCTGGTACGTTCGGCGGGATTTGGAGTTATTGTTGTAGATTCTGTTGCCGCATTGACACCACGAGCTGAGATAGAAGGAGAGATGGGAGATAGTCATATGGGATTACAAGCTAGGTTGATGTCCCAAGCATTGCGTAAGATCACAGCGATCTGTAATAAAACTGGTACTACTGTGATATTTTTGAATCAGTTGAGGATGAAGATCGGTGTATTGTTTGGTAATCCGGAAACTACGACAGGAGGAAATGCCCTAAAATTCTACTCATCTATCCGAATGGATATCCGCCAAAGAGAAAAGGTCATGAAAGATGGGGAACTAATTGGACATATAAGACAGGTAAAAGTCGTGAAAAATAAGCTTGCTCCACCATTTAAGGAGGCTAGTTTCCTTATCAAGTATCCTTCTGGTATAGATAAAGAGAGCAGTATCTTGGATGCTGCGATCAGTCGTGGTATTGTTGAGAAGAAGGGTTCATGGCTTAGTTATGGAGATAGGCAACTGGCACAAGGAGCAGAGTCGAGTGCTGAGGAGTTGAAAAAAGATCCTAATCTAAAAAAAGAGATCGTAGACAAGGTCCTTCAATCAATAAAATAAATACAGATCATCTTGGAAAATAACACCACTTCGATAGAGTCTGGCAGTTCAGTTAAGACTGTTAGCTCAACACAACAGATGAATAACGATAGGCCAAAGGATTCCAACGGTTGCTTTAAGTTCGCTTTGATAGCGATCCTGGTAGTCATTGTGTTTGTATTCTGCTCATTCTCTTCTATGATTGCCATTCTTTCGATGGGAACCCAGACCTCATCAGAGAGAATACTCGATGAAGGTTCAGCTGATCGAATTGCTGTGATAAACGTAAATGGCATGATCTTGCAGAGTATAGATAGCTCAATCTTCAGTGCTGGTGGTGGAGTGACTCCAAGCATGGTGAGAGCCGATCTTGATAGTGCGCTGTCAGATCCTTCTGTCAAAGCAATAATTCTATACATCGAATCTCCGGGTGGTGAAGCAGTAGCAAGTGATGTGATCAGGGAATACGTCTCAGAAGCATCCCAGAGAAAGCCTGTTGTTGCATATAGTGGAAGTATAGCTGCATCAGGAGGATACATGATCGCTTCAGCTGCTGATAAGTTTGTAGTGCACCCGGGTGTGTTAACTGGCTCGATTGGTGTGATATTGGAAACCTCAAGCATAGATGGCTTGTACGAAAAGCTCGGGATAGAGACTGTGACCTTTAAGTCTGGGGAATTTAAAGATGATTCTGAGTTATATGATGGTGTTGATGGCGAGATCGAGACAATATATCAGGGGATCGTGGATGAGGCATACAATGATTTTGTCGATATGGTAGCTGAAGGACGACAGATGGATCGTGAGACCGTTGTAAAACTCGCTGACGGAAGGCTTTATACAGGTCGACAAGCAGTAGCTAATGGTCTCGCAGATTCGATGGGATATTTTGAGAAAGCAGTTCAAGAAGCAGAGGAGCTAGCTGGGATTAGTGGGTCTACTATTGTCGAATACGGAAACCAGGGATTCTGGGATGCATTACTTGGAACAAAAGTTCAAGGCATCATAGGTTCGCAATTAGTTCCAAATAGCTCTTTTGGTGTGTATTATCTTCCGGACATTACAAGGTGAAGATCACTCGGTTAGAGTATCAACAGAAAGATCAATCAAGAGTCAATGTGTATTCTGAAAACGGATACGAATTTAGCATACATGCTGGATTATTGGTGAAACGTCAATTATCTATAGGGGTTGAGCTTAGTGACGATCAGATCACTGAGATAATTACTGAAGACCTGTCATATCGACTCCGATCCCGAGCTATTGATTATTTAGCTCGCGGTCCAAAGAGTATCAAACAGATGAATGACCATTTGATAAAGATAGCAAAAGAGAGGATATCTGATTGGAGTGGTGTCAAAGAAAACAGTATTGATCTTGAAGGACTTGTAGATGCGACACTTTCCAAGCTAGTTGCAGAAGGTTTGTTGGATGATAGAGAATTTACTCGGATATATCTTGGGTCGTTATTAGCCAGAAAAAATTACTCCACGATAGAATTGTGTAGTAAATTGTACAGATATGGGATCGCACAAAGTATAGTTGACGAAGTGATGACAGAAATTGAGTTAGATGAGGTAGCCATGGCACGAGGTGCTTTGGAGAAGCGTTATCATAAGAAAACCTTGGAACGTTCTGACACTAAGATGATCCAATTTCTACAAAGGAAAGGTTACAATTGGGATGTTATTTCAGAACTCATGAAAAATGACCTATGAATCTGTAAAGAAATGGATACTCCCGGGCTCTCCTCCTGTTTCCTTGCTTAAAAAGTACAAAATTGATCCTGTAATTGCCGGTTTGCTTCTACAAAGAGGGATCAAACCCGCAGAAGAACAGAAATTTCTCTACCCCACCATTGACCAGATCCCTTCACATAAAGACCTTTTTGGAGCAAAAACTGCTGCTATAAAGATACGTGATCATATTGAGAAAGGGAGTAAGATATTGATTCACGGTGATTTTGATGCTGATGGGATATGTGCTACTACCATACTGTGGGAATTCCTTTACCGTGAACTTTCAAAACATCTAGGAAAAAAGATCGATGTTTTACCATATATCCCTGATAGGGTTGAAGAGGGGTACGGATTATCAGAGAGTTCGATCGACTCATTAAAAGAATTAGGAGCTGATCTCGTGATAACTGTGGATTGTGGTATCAGAGATAAGGATCTCATAGAAAAATATATGTCACAGGATCTTGACTTTATTGTAACCGATCATCACGTTCCACCTGAAGATCTTTTTTCTACACAATTGTCCTATACAGTAGTGCACCCGATGCATCCGAAGAAACCATACCCCCAGCAAGAGATCTCTGGAGCTACAGTAGCTTTCTTGTTGACTCAAGCTCTGCGTGACGTCTATAAGATATCTCGATCAGTCAACACACCTGGATTGGATCTAGCTGCCTTCTCGACTATAACTGATATGATGCCACTTACCGGGTCAAATAGAGCTTTGGTGAATTCGGGGCTGATAAAACTTCGATCAGGTGATCGACTAGGACTCTCAACTCTTGCTCTACAGGCAGGTATGAAGAAAGAGGATATCGACACTTACCACATAGGCTTTATATTAGGTCCCCGGATCAACGCTACAGGTAGGATAGGTTCACCACTAGATGGCGTAAGATTACTATCAACTCAAAATAGAAAGCAGGCATCAGAACTTTCTTTGAAACTCGAACAATTAAACTCTAGAAGACAGCAACTCACAGAGGAGATACTCAGAGAAGTTCAGGATCAGATAGATCCGTCAAAAAGTATAATAATTGCTGTAGGCACAAACTGGCCGGAAGGGATAATCGGCTTAGTTGCAGGCAAGATCATGGAACAGCACTCAAAACCAACTGTTGTGATAAGTAAGAATTCCGGTGGTGCAAGGGGTTCTGCACGAAGTCTTGAGGGTTTCCATATCACAAACGCATTAGAAAAGCTTTCTGACCATCTGGTCAAGTATGGTGGACATAGCGAAGCAGCAGGTTTTAATATTGACCCCTCACAGATTGACACTTTGGTAGGGAAACTAGAGGAGATTGCCAGTGATGAAATAGGCGATTCGATATTGCAGAAGGAGTTGAAGATCGAACTTCTACTAAATGATCTGTCTTTAGATCTTCGATTCATAGAAAAGCTACAACTTACAGCTCCTTGGGGCATAGGCAACAGAAAACCCCTACAAGGACTCATGCGGTGTGTGGTGATAGACAAAAGGATGATGGGGAAGAATGGTGATCATCTAAAGCTAGAACTGAAATTAGATACTCCAGAGACTCTCGAAGCGATAATGTTCAACTGTCAGGAAGATATTGCGAAGATCAACGTTGATGATTTGATAGATATAGCAGGATATCTTGATATAAATCGATGGAATGGGAATGTATCTATACAATTTTCGATCAAAGAGTGGAGGTACTCAGATCAAGCTCTACAAGCGTGATCAGGGACAGACAACCTATGATAATATCTACTGCAGATGGCATTGATACGATATGTTAAAATATGTATAATCCCAACAGTAGCGAGCGGTGATAGTGAAAGTCCGCAAAAAGGAAGTGACAAAGAACAAATTGAATATCAATCGAGTGGCTCACGCAATTGAGGTGGCACCGCGGTAAACTTGAATTCTGCAAAACCAGCTACTCCCAGCGTAAATTTGGGAGTACAAGCCAAACTGGACAGGCGACATGACTCCACCAGTTGTTTGCAGGATAAACAATACTCCGACCTTTAGGTCAAAGTATTTTATCGTCCTCTGATCATCAGGGGATTTTTTCTTTTTAGATCTGAAACGCAACAGTTATACGACTTTTGGACCATTTTCTATGAGTATATCTCAACTATGGTTTAAATATCCCAAAGAGAAGGTTGAATCGAGGGATCCTATGAGTGATCGCAGTGATGTATCTTTTAAATTATCAAAAAGTAAGAATGGACAGAATATTAGCATCAAAAACAACTGAAATGGTAGGAAAAGAAGTGAAAGTGTCAGGCTGGGTCTCAACGATCAGAGATCATGGACAGCTTGTATTTATTGATCTTCGTGATTGGTCTGGACGGATCCAACTGGTCATATATCCTGATCAGGAAGAAGCATTTGAGATCGCTAAAGGTCTTGGGGCTGAGTTTGTGATCAGTGCAACAGGGATTGTCGTTGAAAGAGATAGCTCACTAGTGAACGAAAAATTAGATACAGGCAAGATCGAGATAAAAGTAGAGAAACTTGAATTGATAAACACCTCTCTACCGATACCATTTCCTTTGGACTCTGATGGACATGAACTGGATGAAAATCTAAGGTTGAAATATCGATATCTGGATCTTAGGAGGGAGCGATTGAAAGAGAATATGAAAAAGAAACATAAGCTTCTTCTTGCTGTCCGAAATTGGTTCTCTGAAAATGGTTTCACTGAAGTTATAACTCCTTTGCTAACCAGTACCTCCCCAGAGGGTGCAAGAGATTTTTATATCCCCTCAAGGATCCACCAGGGGAAGTTCTTCGTACTTCCTCAAGCACCACAGCAGTATAAACAGTTGCTCATGGTGGGCGGTGTTGATAGATACTTTCAGATAGCACCTTGCGCGAGAGATGAGGATCCAAGGGCAGATAGACATGCGGGAGTTTTCTATCAGATCGATATCGAGATCAGTTTCCCAACAATAGATATGATCTTTGGCGTTGCCCAGGAGATGATACGATCTACATATCAATCTGTAGCACCTGAAAAGAAATTGATGGAATACCCCTTCCCACGGATCCCGTATGTTGAGGTATTTGATAGATTTGGTACTGATAAACCTGATCTGAGATTTGGGATGGAGCTGAAAGACCTGACGGAATTGTTGAAAGGAAAAACTGAATTCAAGATATTTAGTGAATCAGAAACTGTCAAATGTGTTGTCGCTCAGGGATGTGGAGTTTGGAGTAGAAAAGATATCGATGAAATGGAGGTATTTGCAAAAGAGAATGGTGCAAAAGGTTTAGCATATGCCAAGGTCGTAGGTTCATCATTCAGTTCGGGTGTTTCAAAATATATCGAACCATTTGCAAAAGAGATACTTGAAATTACCAGTGCAAAGGATGGCGATATGCTTTTCTTCGTGGCTGATGATCGTGCCGTGGTAAATAAAGTTCTGGGTGCTGTAAGAAGTCGCTTAGGTGACATGCTCGGTCTTAAGGACCCGAATCTACTTGCTTTAGTATGGATAACTGACTTTCCATTTTATGAGATGGATGAGAAGAATGGGAAATTGGATTTTGGTCACAACCCTTTTTCAATGCCCAAAGGTGGTATGGCTGCTTTTGATACTGATGATCCACTTACTATCCAATCACATCAGTATGATCTAGCATTAAATGGTTATGAATTGGCATCAGGCTCCATCAGAAATCACGATCCGGAAGTGTTAGTAAAAGCATTTGAAACTGTCGGATACGATCGTGATGAGGTCATTAAAAGGTTTGGGGGCATGTTCAATGCGTTCCAGTACGGAGCACCTCCTCATGGTGGATGGGCAATAGGAGTTGATAGGATGTTCATGGTGCTAATCGATGAACCTAATATTCGCGATGTATATGCTTTCCCTAAGAACTCAAATGGTATGGATGTGATGATGAATGCGCCTAGCGAGGCTCCTGAAGCTGATCTTGATGTTCTAGGTATAGAATTGAAAGATAAGGGGTCGAAGACTGTCAAGAGGATCACAGATCGCCTAGATGCGATGAAGATCAACTACCAGTTAATGGAACATGAGCCTGTTAGGACATCTGAAGAAGCTGCAAAGATCCGCGGTACAAAATTGAGTGAAGGTGCAAAAGCTATGGTACTGCTGTCGAAAGAATACGATAATAAGTTCTACATGGTAGTTATACCTGCTGATAAGCAATTAGATCTGCAGAAAGCCTCAAAATATATAGGGGAAGAAGTTCGAGTCGCATCAGCAGAGGAGGTCGAGGGGTATACAGGAGTTAAAGTAGGAGGAGTACCACCCTTTGGAAGATTGATGGGTATGGATCTGTTCTACGATAGATCTATGTATTCAAAGGAAAGATCCGCCTTCAATTGTGGTAGGAAAGATAGATCGATCATAATTCAAACAAAAGATCTTATTCGTGCAGCTCAACCTGATAAAAAGTCAGCTGATATGGATTTTCTGGTAGATTGAGTCTCTGATTTGAATATTGAAATCTAAAAGTTGTATCATAACCATTAACTGATGGTGTACAAGATTCTTACAAATTCGTTGACCGTTTCGATCTGCCTGATGGTAGTTCTAGTTGTTGGTTTTGTGATCTCCGCATTTGATCTGAGAGATCATTATCCACTGATAATGACTTCCACAGAAACCCCAGGGAAAAGTGAAAGATCTCCCGATCTCTCAAATGTGGTTGATCCAGAGATATATCTGATGGAGGAACAGGTCGAGCAGATAAAGGAGGATCAGATTGACGCATTCTCATATGTCGCTTTTAATCCTGTGACACAACAACGCTTTGTTTCTCATAACCCTGATGAGAAAGTACCTATCGCTAGCCTGACCAAATTACTTACTGCCAAGATAGCCCTTGATACATGGGAGTTAGATGACAGATTAGTAGTAGGGGGGGGCGAATTTGATGGACTGGAGTGGACACTCGGATTAGAGGAGGGAGATGTGATGACTTTTGAAGATGTCCTAAAAGCTATGTTGGTGAGCTCATATAATGATGCAGCAGTTATGGTTGCCACAAATTATCCAGATGGGTATGGATCATTCATTGATGAAATGAATGATCGGGCGAACAAACTCGGAATGTTGGGATCCAATTTTACTAATCCTACAGGCTTACATGATGATCAGCATTATTCTACTGCCAATGACCTTGTAAAACTGGTGAAATATATCTTGGTCGATAGAAGGATCCTTGAGTACACTAATAGTTATACTGATGAAGTTGAGATCGAGAGGAACGGTGAGATCTTGAAGGTTGGGCTTCTCTCTACAAATCAGTTACTAGGTACAGATCCTTATATCAAAGGACTAAAGACTGGTTATACTAAGGAGTCTGGGCCATCATTTATCGGTTACTATGATGCTGGAGAACAGAATCAACTTGTGACTATAGTACTGAACGCAGACGAGGATAGATTTAAGACCACTGCAAACTTAGTTGACCTCCTTCGAGCTTCGTTTAGGTGATCAGTGAGTTTAGGTGATCAGTGAATTTAGCTGATCTGTGAAAGTGAGTGAGATTATTGAGTGGGGATAGGTACCTGTTTATCTCGGAGATTGTCATAATCGATAGCAGGCACATAGAAATAGAACCTGCCCGATAGACCGTTATCCAAAGATGCTTCACCGATAACTATGTAGATAGGTTGTAAGAATCTCTGTTTCTCTAAAGTATCCAGATAAGCTAGTCGTACCTGTTTGACCAACATCTTATCAACCTGTTTTGGTTGGTATGGAACTACTGTATCACCGTTCTTTTCATTTAGGTAAACCAAACTCGCCTGATTGTTAGTTATGATACTCGCAACTGTTGTTACAGGGAGTAGGGGGTATTTACCACACGGATCATTCTCTATGACCCAAGAAGTATACTCAATATCGTAAATATCGGGATTTATTGAGCCACCCCTATCTCTACGATACTCAGTACCAACATACACGGAGATATTCGATTTCTGAGTATCGAGATTTACCACTTCGGTTTTGAAATTGTAGACATCGACACGCTCCTGTCCGGTATTTACGGTAGTAGTTTCTGTTTCATAACCTTGATATTCTCTTTCCAAGCGATCTCTGATACTTTCTGCATTTTGAATATTGCCCAATATCGTAAGGAAAGGCTTGGATCTATAGAAATCTACTCGTAACAATTCCGCTTCTCCGCGTGATTTTGCCATAGAAAATGTTCCGTCTGGCTCGATGTTTATCGGTGTTACAGTTGGCTCTTCGTTTGAATAATCCTCAAGTTGCCATCCATTTGATCGTATGAAGCTCGAGGCAATAGACATAGCATCTGCATCTGTAGGAAGATCGATCTCTGCAGGCAAGGAGTTAGGATTCAAGTAGTTTATCTGAAGTTTGAAATTTAAGGTTTCTGAATCAACTGATAGGAATCTCCCAAATTCATCCTCTATCCAATAGTATTCCTTAATACCCCTCCTCCTGATGAGTTCTGGATCGAACCCTAACTTTGTAGCAATATCTTTTGCTTGGTTTTGAGCTGTTAATGAGGGACCCGGGTCATCATAAGCGTAAACATTTGCTACTAAAGGTATATTGTCATCAAGGGTTCCGGTTGGTGTATCGATCTCGATCAGCTGTTCGGAATTTGAGGCTAATGTCAATGATGGTATAGAAAGCTTGTTTTCTAAGAATTCCGTAGCTGTATCGGTACAAGCATAATCCGGAACTAATATTTCACTCTCAACATTACTATTATTGATCGAAAGGAGTAGGAAGAATAGAAGGATCAATATCCCAAAACCCCCGACAAATAGAACACTCAATCTTCTTGTCCAGTAAGCTGCTTCGGTTAATGTCATGCTACAATTCTAAGGTTTATATGCTAAAATGGCAATTATTATGAACAAACCTACTCCAACAGTAAAAAATCACCATAGATACCGTGCAGCACCAAGTCCGACCGGGAAAGTTCATATCGGAACTGTACGTGCATACCTACCAAATTTCTTGTTAGCAAGAAAAACAGGCGGAAAGAATATACTTCGTATAGAGGACACTGATACACAGAGAAATGTTCTAGGGAGTGTAGAGGCTGCATCACAAGCTATGGTAGAGGCATATGAAACTGTTGGGATAACTTTTGATGAAGGTCCTCATCTCGGTGGAGAATACGGTCCGTATATCCAATCCGAAAGATTGTCCATCTATCAGACCCACGCAGAACAATTGGTCGGGAAAGGACATGCCTACTACTGTTTCTGTTCAAAGGAAAGACTCGCAGAGGTTAGAGAGATACAGAATCAAAATAAACAGAAACCTATGTATGACGGACACTGTAGGGATATTGATCCGAACGAGGCACGAAGAAGAGTAGAGAATGGAGAACCATATGTGATCCGGATGAAATTCCCAAAGGAAGGTGTGACTATATGTCATGACCAAATTATGGGAGATGTGAAATTCAGGAATTCAGATATCGAGGATCAAGTTTTGATAAAACAAGACGGCTTCCCCACCTATCATCTCGCTGTAGTGGTTGACGATCATCTGATGAATATCACGACAGTCATCCGAGGGAATGACTGGGCACCAAGTTTTCCAAAACATGTGAAGCTTTATGAGTATTTTGGATGGGAGATACCAGAATTTGCCCATCTTCCGTTGATCTTAAACCCGGATGGAAGAAAGAAATTAAGTAAACGATATGGTGCTAACTCGATCGTTGCACGATTACGAGAAGGATATGTAAAAGAGGGGATAGTAAACTATGCGCTCCTTTGTGGATGGGCTCCAGACCCTGCTGTCGCTCACAGAGATGAGATCTATACAATGGAAGAATTGATCGAGCTATTTGATCTTTCTCGGGTTCATAATACTCCGGCTCGTTATGATCAGAAGAAATTTGACTATATCAATGCCAAACACATTAGAAGATGGAGTCTAGACGAATTTGTTGAAAGAGTGCTTGATTGGGCAGAAAATATTGTTTTAAAAGACTTTGCGATCGACCAGGTTTCAGGTTTAGAGGATAGGGAATTAGAGATCAGAGAAAAAGTAACAAAGTACCTTCCGATGTGGAGATCAGAACCAGACAAATTGAAAGCAGCGTTAGCATTAGAACAAGAGCGGATAACAATTCTTTCTGAACTACTAGACTCAACAGCCTTCTTCTTCGATGAAGATCTCAATTGGACAGATGAGGATTGGAATACTAAGAATCATGATAAAAAAGAACTCGCAGAAGCACTGCAGGGTATACTACCGAAATTAGACATCTTATTTTGTAATGAGAATGTAGCACATGAGGAGTGGGAAGCTGTAGTTCGAGGCTTTGCGGATGAACATGATTGGAAACATGGAGACATGTTCATGGCTTTACGATCCGCAATTACAGGAAGATTAAAAAGCCCACCAATCTTGGAAAGCATAGAAGCCATGGGTTGGGAGAAGACACGAAAGTTTATTGTACAGGCGATAAATTATCTTGGTCAGATGGAAATCTAATGATCGTACTTGGTGGAGGTGGAGATGAAAAAAGCGGGTATGAAGCTCATAAACACTTTTACACACTCATAGGCAAGGATAACCCGAGAATACTGTACATCCCTGTCGCTCTTGACCCCACAAAACATCCTTGGGACAGTTGTTTATCATGGATAACAAATGCTTTTTATGGATTTGGCGATATTCATTTTGATATGATCACAGAATTAGACCAGCTATCTGGTTCTGCTCTCACGCAATATGATGGCATATATATCGGTGGTGGGAACACCTATAAACTTCTCAAGATCATATACGACACAGAGGTTGATGAAGCACTACGCAATTATGAAAAGAAAGGAGTGATCTTTGGGGGGAGTGCAGGAGCGATCATAATGGGTGCAGATATCTCTACAGCTGAGACATTTGATCCAAATGAGGTTGGTTTAGATGTAACGAAAGGTTTAGATATGATTTCTGGTTATTCAGTATGGCCTCACTACACAGAAGATCATACTTCTAAAATAAAAGAATGGGTTAATGACCACCAGATCCCGGTATTAGCACTCTCTGAAGAAGATACAGCCACTCTTGCAGATGGCAAATGGTCTTTATCCGGAATTCATCCTCAACTTTTCGATCTGCAACAGTAGATCTCTCCAACACAGAACCACCACCCATACCCCAACGTATTCATAACATTATCATTGCTTTTACAGCATGACCCTCTACAAAATTCAAAACCACCTACCAATTTACAAAAGCTCTCATTTGACATTTTTCTACTTACGTCAATCTTTTACTTTCGAAATTATTTTACATCTGTAATTCATCCGTTTTTGTAACCTCCCAGCCTTCGTAATTCTTCAGCTACGGATAATTATTAGTAATTGATAGCAAGTTTCGGCATCATAGGATATAATTCTCATGTTCTACATGAGCTAGGTCTTCTACTTGGTTTATGTTCATTGCCGGGTCGTCTAATGGTAGGACGTTGGTTTCTGGCACCAATAATCGGGGTTCGAGTCCCTGCCCGGCAAGTTGATATCATGTCCTATGGACATTAAAGCAACTTGCATATATAGAACGAGAACCCTCGAGCGAAGCTCGAGCAAGGTGAGCCACTCCCGCAAGTGTCCCAAGAGCGTAGCGATTGGCAGACACTCGTGGATCCCGTAAAGCGAAGCATCGCGGTGGTCCCTCACATCCGCAGGATGGCGGGAAGTCCCTGCCCGGCTACCAGTTCTTGAGCCTAATCCTATAAATATAAGTTCACACTATAAGTTAGCGGGATGGGTAAGCAAAAAATACACCTGATCTCAAGGATCTCACTATTTCTCGTATACTTCTGGTTCGGAATACTCAAAGTCTTCTCACTCAGCCCTGCTGATGAAATAGTGCTTCATCTCCACCAAGTCACAATCCCATTCATCCCATTTGACCTCTTCTTCATAGCACTAGGTCTTTTCGAAACGCTACTAGGAATAGCATTTCTGATCCCAAAGATCACGAAATATGCGATCCCTGTAATGATGGCGCATATGTTCACAACCATGCTACCACTGCTATTGCTACCACAATACGTTTGGGATGGGTTCCTTGTACCCAACTTACTAGGGCAATACATACTCAAGAACGTAGTATTGATATCTTTAGGGTTAATGCTTTTTGTTGAAACTAGAGAAAAACAATCAATAGTATCGAAACCTCCACAATAAGCAACAAACTCAATATTACAAATATAACCCTTCATCACAGCTGTGTAATATGGTACGCTATAGTAATAAGTTAGAGGAAAGATGTGATGGTCGAACAAATCATGGGATATGACCCCTTTAATATGTTTCTGTTTCTTTCTGTAATGATCCTACTTGGGTTTTTTGTACTTCTATTCGGAGTATCAATCTTCCTGAAGAATAATAATGTGGTAGATCTCGGCTGGGGCTTAGGATTTCCATTATTGGCTTGGATGATCTATTTCTTCGATGAAAATGTAACTTCAGTACAGATGATCTTAAATACGCTTGTCACAATATGGGGTTTGAGATTGACGATATATTTAGCCATTAGAAGTTTTAAAGCCGGAGAAGATTGGCGCTATCGAAATTTGCGAAAATCGTGGTATCAAAATTACTATATTAATGCATTTCTCAAGATCTATATGCTTCAAGCGATCTCAATGTTGATAGTCACCCTCCCTTTGATCTATGTCGCCGGAATAGATAGCAACCGTATAAGCATCGTACAAGCAACATTCATCCTGATATGGACGATCGGATTCTACCTAGAGAGCCTTGCTGATCTTCAGTTATATCAATTCAAGTCAAACTCTGAAAATAATGGGAGGCTCCTTACAAAAGGAGTTTGGGGGTTATCGAGACATCCGAACTATCTTGGTGAAATGATCATGTGGTGGTCAGTAGCCATTATTTCGGTAAGTGATCTTAGTTCAATATGGGTTCTGGTCGCACCATTTTTCCTAACAATCATGATCTATAAAGTGACAGGAGTGAAGCTAATGGAGAAGAAACTGAAAGGATACGAAGGATATATTGACTATATGAGAAAAACTAGAGCGGTGCTACCAAATCTTAGACTTGGATCGCAAGAGGCTCAAGTCGCGTAATATGCCCTTCAGGAAAATTTCATCTAATTCGAATATAATTGTCACATCATGATGATTGATGAACGAAGAGTCAGACAGATCAAAGGAGCGATAGGTGAAGGATCTGGAGAGGAAAAAATGAGAGAGGAAGAAACTGGATCGAAAGTAGCGGTCGAGAAAGGGTCTGGAGTTGTTGTTTACTGGATGCGTCGAGATCAACGAGTAGATGAGAATTGGGCTTTTATACATGCTCTACAGAAGGCATTAGCATATAAAGTACCCTTAGTAGTATATTTTCAGATAATACAAAATTATCAGTATCCTTATCATAGACATTTCGATTTTATGCTACCAGGACTCGAGGAAGTTGAGCGGAGATGTCATACCCTCGGTGTCGGAACCCATATAACGATCGGAAATGGGGTTGCAGATCTCATTAGATTCTTGCAGGAAGTAGGTGCAAGTTTGTTAGTGACAGATCATACTCCACTTAGAGGACCAAGCTCTCAGATCACAAAATTACAAGATCAGGTGAATATCCCTATCCATGTTGTAGATGCACATAATGTCATACCAGTTTGGGAAACCTCAGATAAGCAGGAATATTCAGCAAGAACGATACGAGGGAAGATCTACAAACTACTTGATCAGTTCCTTGTGAAATTTCCTGAGGTCGATCAATTGGTAGCACGATCAAAACCTCCATCTTTTCAGACACGGTTCAATAAGATCGATGTTGAAGAAATTAAGTCGAAATTAGACCTAAAACCTCCTGCACCTGTGTCTTGGCTAACACCAGGATATGAAGCTGGTATGAGCAAACTAGAAGATTTCATAACTGTAAAATTAGCTAATTATGCAGAGAAGAGAAACGATCCAAACGAGGATAGCCTCTCAGATCTCTCGCCATATCTGCACTTTGGACAGATCTCAGCTCAAGAGGTAGTTAGTCAGGTTCTTGCGATCGGAAATTCTGGATCTGAAGCATTCATAGAGGAGATCCTGATAAGGAGGGAGCTTTCGGAAAACTACTGTTTTTATAATGAAAATTATGATAAATTTGCCGGATTGCCCGAATGGGGTAAAAGAACATTAGAGAAGCATTCTATGGACACTCGTGAGCATTTATATACTCTAGATG
The DNA here is from genome assembly GCA_020632395.1 of Candidatus Nomurabacteria bacterium. Classification (NCBI taxonomy): domain Bacteria; phylum Candidatus Nomuraibacteriota; species Candidatus Nomurabacteria bacterium. The sequence continues at coordinate 50,727 of JACKFQ010000001.1, forward strand.
AATTAGAGCGTGGAGTGACACATGATGCTTTATGGAATTCTGCGCAGTCTCAGATGATACATACAGGTAAAATGCATGGGTATATGAGGATGTATTGGGCAAAAAAGATCCTAGAATGGACAAAAACACCTCAGGAGGCACATCGAATAGCGGTCTATCTGAATGATAAGTATGAATTGGATGGTAGAGATCCAAATGGATATACCGGAGTTGCTTGGGCTATTGGTGGATTGCACGATCGACCCTGGGTTGAGCGACAGATATTTGGAAATATCCGATATATGAATTACAATGGAGCTAAAAGGAAATTTGATGTAGATGACTACATATCCCGAAATTCGTATAATTCAAAATAATTACATATTAATCAAATAAGGAGCAGAAAACATTATGAAAAGAGGAGTGATCACTTTGTCCAAAGATGAAATAAACGAGGTTTTTAAGCGTGTAGAGATGGAAACATTCAATTCTGAAACGCTGAAGAACAAGATGACTGCAGCATTTGAGTCTGATTCTGATCAGATCTCCATCGAACTTTCTGAGGATGAGCTCGAGTTTATTTTAGATGAGATCATTATTCCTGCACCCCAATTCGATACTGAGCATACAGATACTCTGAGATCAAAGATCCAATCGATGCTAAACGGTTTCCGAGCGAGCGAAATGCATTGATCAACTACTATTGAACTTCTGCCTAAAAAGCAAAACCCTGAAAAATGGTTAAAGATAGGTGGAGATGATACTGTTAGACTGTTTCGAGACCTGTTGTTGCAGTGAATTGCTTTGCCGCGTCATCATAGCTGATACCTTGTGATACAGCCATTTCACTAACTATATGTTCTACGGAGCTTTTGATGAATTTTGTGATACTTACAGGAATTAGTCGACCTTCATTGTTTCGATAGATCTTCTCAAAATTTGCATACTGTATGATCTCTACAAAAGATGCTACTTCACCTTTCTGGTCAAGCTCTTGGATCTTGTTCATCAGTTCATTATAATCTTTGGTTTGAGGGTCTAGTGCGGGTTTTTTCTTGAGTAGTTTTATCTGTTGAAGGATATCCTCGATTGGAAGGACAGTGCGAATACCTAGCTTTCCGATATTTTGTACGGGGGTAGAGATAGTAAGCTTTTTATTTAGAAAAGAAAATTCGAAATATCGCTTAGTCTCACCAGCGAACTCGATCTTTTTCTCTTTTACTATTTGTCCTGCTCCATGTGATGGATAGAAGACTTTACTATTAACACCTATTTCCATAAGTTCGAGATGATCCCTATACATAATATCAATTATACCACAAAATAGCCGATAAATTAATGCTTTTTACGCTACTAAAAACAATGTTATCTCCCACCGCTGATTATATCCCTTATCAATCCACCTCCTACACCCGCCACACCTGTTGACTCACCGGTATTGGGAAGTATCCCTGCTGCCGTTACAACCCTATCAGCCATGCGAGAGAATGGTAGAGATTGTAAATAAACAATTCCGGGTCCTGTCAAGGTGGCTAAGAACAACCCTTCACCACCAAAGAGTGCATTTTTGAAACCTCCCACAAACTGAATGTCATAATCGACAGTTGTATTAAATGCAACTAAACAACCTGTGTCTACTTTTAGTACCTCACCCTCTGCGAGTTCTTTTCTTATGACAGTACCTCCTGCATGGATAAATGCTTGACCTGTCCCAAACAGTTTCTGGAGAATAAAGCCCTCTCCTCCGAAGAATCCGGCACCTAGACGTTTTGTAAATGCGATCTCTAGATCAACATTAGTATCTGAGCATAAATAGGAGTCTCTCTGACAGTAATACTCCCCACCAACTTCACTTAGTTCCAATAAGATGATCTTTCCGGGGTAGGGTGCTGCAAAGGCGACTTTTTGACTGATATCAGAATAATTTGTGAATTTCGTAAGGAACAAGCCCTCACCTGTAAAAGCTCTCTTGAGACCTTTCATCAATCCACCTTCCATATTTGTCTCCATTTGAATACCATTTTGCATGTATAACATACTACCTGCTTCTGACCGAACGCCCTCTTTGGGGTCAAGAACGATCTCAACAGCCTGCATATCATCACCGAAGATCTCATGTTCCAGAACTTTTGACATTTGTGTATGAAAGCGAATTTAACCTCAATCCATTGTACCCCTGATACGATATGTTGTGCAAGAAAAGTCGCGAAGATCTTGCTTGCTAATCAGATGATCTGATCTTGTCACATAACGAGAGAAGCTCATCTTCAGTCGGAGAGAGCCGTTCTTTCTCGAGTAGCTCACTTAGATTTCCTGAAAAACCAATACTTGAGTCGGGAATTATATGAAGGTGACAATGAGGAACCATCTCTCCCATTGTTAGGGAATATACATTATCAGTCTCAAAAACAACCTTTAATTTCTTAGCGATCTGATTTGCCGATGAATAGAACTCCTCCAACATCTCGTTTGGTAGATCCCAGATCCAACGATAATGCTCTCGCGGAATCAACAATGTATGCCCTGAAGAGAAAGGTCTGATATCTAGAAATGCCATGACAGTAGAGCTTTCGAAGATTGTATATGAAGAGAGTTCACCTTTTGAGATCTTGCAAAAGATACAGCTTTGATCATGATCTTTCATAACCCAAGGTCACTTTCATAAACATCATTAAAATCTCGGTCTACCTCATTAAGATCAATGAATAGCTCATCGATCTCATCGATGGTTTCTGAGAGTTCTTCATCCGGAGTAGCTGGGGTTGCTAGATCTTGATCTTGAAAATCTTGAAAATCCTCATTTGGATCGATAGTCGCAAGGTCTGTGTCGATTTCCAGCAGAATATTATCGATCATAACTTCTTCTCTAGAGATAAGTAAGTTACGGTTTAGATTTAGTGATACTGGAAATCGCTCATTGTATATGTAAGTATAAGCAAGTGCTATGGCAGAAACAATCACAATAGCTATACCAATAAACATAGCGATCATCATTCCAGAAGACATATTACTATCCTCAACCTTGATGTATTCACCGAACTCGAGTTCATCAGAACCAGTATGATCTTGTTCGATGGGCTTCTCAATCATAAGTTTCTTACTTTGTGATGATTGATCCATTCAAATAAATTTATTAGATTAGATAACATGAAGTGCTTTATTGAACGGTGTCTGGTGTGTCAGTATCTGTAGCCATCTGTTGTCTTAGCTTGATCAATTCAGGCTTAACATTTTCTTGGTAGAAGCTCCGAAGTTGAAGCATTTCCTTTTTTATATTCCTTAACTGCTCTCTGGCTTGTTCCAATGAGTTCCTCGTTCCGTCAGAGTCTTCATTACATATATTGGTTTTTGCATTTTGTATAGCAACTCCTAGCTGTTCCATTTCTTGATTGGTGTTTTGGATCTGTATCTGGAATAGATCAAGTTGTGTGCGAGCTTCTGTAGTGTCATAACCAGATTTGTCGATCTGATCAAGTACCTCGCTTATCCGACTTACCATGTTTTGATATATATATTGATGGTTCTCATGATTTCGTTGGTACCGTGATAATATTGCATCTGCTTTTAATATCGCACTTTCACATTTATAAACAGATCTCTGCTCGGTAGCATTTTCTTTCGCTGTATCTTTCTGCTCTGTTGTGGGAACTCTGTCTTTGGTGTTATTGGAACCTTGTTGAGCAGATACTGTTGCTATAGATAATGATGTTATAACTAAAGCAAATATTGCTATCTTGATTATACTTTTCATTTGAAATGGATTAAATTTAACACTTTCAATATAACATATCTTTGCTATACTTTGTCCAATATAGATAGTTTACGAACTCTTAATGAAAGTTTCAGTTATAGGTGGTGGAACCGGTAGTTCTGCAGTAATAAACGGACTCAAATCGTATCCGGATATTGATATTGATGTCATAGTCGGTATGGCTGATGATGGTGGGAGTAACGCTGTCTTGAGAGACGAATTTGGATTATTACCGTTGAGTGATATACGAAAGAGTATTATAGCCCTCTCTACACTAGAAAATAGCGATATCCTCAGATCACTTTTCACATATCGATTTTCCGAAGGAACAGGTCTAACGGGACATACATTAGGCAATCTAATAATGACAGCCCTCTCACGGATCAGCAACAGTGAGCGTAAAGCTGTGCAGGAGATGTGTGATATCTTTCAAGTAAGGGGACGTGTACTGCCTATAACATACGAAAATTATGTAATATCTGCAGAATACGACAATGGTATGATAATTCATGGTGAGCATCTGATAGATGAGCCAAGTATCCCTGAGAGAACACATATCAAGCGTTTTTGGGCTGAACCTAAAGTTTCAGCTGATGCAGAGGCGTTAGGATCCTTAGAAAATGCAGATATGATAATCATCGGTCCTGGAGATATTTATACAACGATCCTTGCAACTATGATCCCTGAAAATGTATATCAGATATTGAGGAACGCCCAGGGGAAGATCGTCTATATCACCAATATTATGAGTAAGATCGGACAGACCAGATACCTCACTCAATCTCAGATAGTTTCTATACTGGAAGGGTATATAGGAAGATCCTTCGATCATATCATCGTAAATACCGAAACCATTCCTAAACATATCATTCAGTACTATCATCAGAGTGGTGAACATTTGTTGAAAGATGACCTCGGAGAAGATGAACGAATTATCCGTAAAGAGATCATTGCTGATGAGATTTTTAAAAAAGACGATGGAGATGTCCTTGTCCGCAGTATGGTGAGACATGACGCTGATATGCTGGGCGGGGTCTTGTACAAACTATAGTCTCAAGTTATTCTTGGATAGTTTGATCTAATTAGGAAAATCGAATGAGTAAAACTTCTGAGAAAAACAGAAAGACCACAGTAAGTAGAAAGAAAGGTACAAATAGAAAGGTAGTTGAGAAACAAAGCGGTAAAACTACAGGTACTGTCAACAGTAAAGTAGGTATCACATCTAACGTTCGCACGAAGAGAGATCAGAAGATCAACAAAAAGAAGATCAAACCCGAAGGGAGTAAAGCAAAGAACAGACCGGTAAAACAGAAGAATACAAAAAGTGTTTCCACAAAAGACACAAGGACCAGAAAAAGATCTACTGTAAAGAAGATCGCTAATACAGTGAAAACACCTAATCCAAAAAAGTTGACCAAACGGACTCATAAGCCTAATTCGAAAGAAGCCTCTGTACAAAAAAATACCGTGGGAAATTCGATCAAAAAGGAAAGGTATCCAATTATCGATCTCCTCAAAGCATTTGCTGCTTTATTGGTTGTACTGATCCATGTGACATCAAGATATAAAGGAAATGGTGCGCTGATGGCGGCTTTCTATGATTATATCCATTTTTCTGTGGGGCTTTTTGTTTTAGCATCGGGTTTTTTAGCAGCGAATTCATATAGAAAGATAAGTAGTAAGACGGAGGTATGGAAATATCTTGTGAAAAAGTTCAAACGCATCGTTATCCCGTATTATGAATTTGCATTTCTGTTTGTTCTTGTCTCGGTTCTGTTCCTTGATAAAGATATTTCCAAATACCTAGGATTCGAGAGTATCAAGGATACACTCCTCTTAAGTGGAGGAGTCGGTAATAATTGGATCCCTAAGCTATTCTTCTCTTTTAGCATAATACTACTGATCGATGGGTTCTTGGCCGAGAGGGTTAAGATGTTCAGAGTACTTTTGGTTTCAATAGTATTCTCAGGAGCTACTTATCTGATGACACGAACGCTTTCTATTCCGTACATCCATTCGAACCTATTTGGTTGGACACTTATACTATACGTTGGATTCTTCATGTATAAATACAATTCCCAAAAAACACTTCTCTCAACTATTGCGCTGTCAGGATCATTATGGTTCTTGTTACGTGCAATTTATGGGTATATGGGATTGGATAGTGGAATATTCACAAATAAGTATCCTCCAGATCTGTATTTTGTATCTTACAATGTGTTCGCTTCTGCGATCGTTTGGAGTGTGGGCATGAACCTTTTACCGCTTCTTGAACGATCCAGATATCTAGTCAAGTTGATAAATTATATCTCAGCTAAATCATACGAAATATTCTTCTACCATCTTTTGATCATGGAAGTATGGAAATGGAAGGTAAATTGGTATGTTGATTGGTTCTTGATCGTGCTCATGTCACTATGTTTGGTATGGTTACTAGACCATATCAAAGCTCTTGTCATTAAGCCGTTTCAGAAAAAAGAGAAACCAACTAGATCTTGAGCGTTCTTGCTAAGAATCTTCCGATAAGATCCTCTTGTCTCTTTGCAGTTAGTCTTTCCGGGATCAGAATATCAAGGATAAGTGCAGTAATACTGACCACGAGCATGGCCAGGAGCTTCAATCTCGGGAAGAGTAGAAATACAATGATAAGAAAAGTGAAGTAGGTCACAAATTTTATTATGTCGTCCATATTTTCTTGGAAACCTCTAGTGAGGGCATGTTTAAGCACAGATTCTCTTTCCATTGCGGGATCTCCACGCCGTAATTCAGAAAAATACTGACGCGAATAAGCAAATACACGCAGAACTTGTCTTGTAACTTCTATCCCTACAGTCGCAAGAACTATATTTATTGTGACTTGCGTCATACCGTCAACAGTGAAGCCTCTTTGCATTAGATCATAACTACCTATTTGAGCCGTTAAGTGGGTGTTTAAGCTCTCAGGGAAGAAAAAGATCTTTGTACTATCCATTGTGAGGAAGAAGATGAAGAGCATTACTTCAAAAGCGTCATTAAAATAACGTGTGAATCTCTGTGAATGGCTGAGAGGTCTATCATTCTCAGGTTGCGGTCTATTTAGAAAACCTACAAAAAGCATTGTCACCGAGCTTATCATTATTGTCATGAGAGTAACATCAGAAGTCTGTCCTACAGCCTTAAAGAGATAGAGAATAAAGATATATAAGAGTATCGCTGTGACCACCGCATATATTGGTATGAAGCGCAGAAAGAAGTCAGTGATAGCTTTGAGTATCCTACGAATAGTAAGACGGACTTGCTTCATGATCTCAAGTGTCGTTAGTGACCCATTTATGACGCCTGTCAGAAGTTCTTTTGCCTGTTCCCTGAAACCTATCAATACTAATGCACTTACAATGATTAGCAGTAATGTGATCCCGATAAGAGTGTAACGGAGCACGATAAAGATCACCCTAAAAAGATCTGGTATTGTTAAAGCAAAGAGAACACATAGAAGTATGAATAACCCTACAGCTATTAGTATCAGAACACCGTTTCCATCTTGATCTGATCTTCCAACTTTTACCGGTTGGGGATCTCTAAGAACCTTTGTATTACTGTCGACTTTCTCCATACTTTCAATTAAATAACAATTACATACCTATCTGCAAAACAAGCAAATCATACCAACATCCCACACTAAATCAAGAAATATCGAAACTTCATCGTGTATCATTTAGCAATGTCAGCATACTAAGTCCTCCGATTAGAGTGAAAAGTGAAGCTACCAGAAATACATAGGAAAACGAGCCGGTTAATTCTACGAGCAATCCTCCGGCTACAGAGGCTAACGATCTTGTGATAGACAGGAACATATCAGATATAGCATAATTTTGTCCTTCTTTTCCTATGTCAACATATCTAGCAAATGTCTTGCGCCAAGCGGGTAGGTAAATTGCCGCCCCTATACCAAACAGTACATTTATCGCATATACCAAACTCACCGGTTAGACAAATTCATAACCCAAAAATGAAAAACTCATAATGAACCCACCAAGTAACATAGCGTAGATCTCATCATGATAACTTCGATTGGAATCCATATACATAGAGAATGGTATCTGTAACAACCCTCGAGTTCCAAGGTATATCGCGGAACCGGTGGCGATCGCTGCTATTGCATGCACACCAAGTCTTTCAACCAAATGGATCGCTACTATAGAATTGAACAAGAACCATCCAAACCATACAAAAGAGTCCCCAGCGGCTAATGTTCGTATCACCATATTCATTTTCAGTCCAGATAGTTGGTCCTTAAGAGATTTTCTGTTCTGCATATGCTAAAGTTATACTGTAACTATTTATATATCAAGTTAATACAACGTAAAATCATAGATTAAAGGCATTATGGTCAAAGAATTTACTGTACTGGAAAAGATCCCAGAACCACCGAAGCCAAATGTACCACGGGCGATTCTCACGGCTTTTATACTTAGTATTGTACTTACCCTCGGATATGTGATGTTCACTCACAAAGATCCTGCTACACTTCTCAGCCTATCCCTTTACAAAGATCCTATCTCAAGTATCAATTTCCCGTCATACAGTTACTATATCGATGAAAGTGTGTCCCCCCTCTTGTCAGGCGAGATCAGAACTGCTCTTGAGCAAGTCATTTGGGAAGGTAATCGTAGATATATCGAAGTAACCGCAGATAGAAAACAGGATGCAGATATCATTTTTACCTCGGAATTTCCTGAAGACTCCGATTTACCCGTAGATGATATTGAAACATTTGATATCGTAGACACTAAATACCTTCCGGTGGCATCTTTCTATGCTGTGGAGGATTCGATATTGCTTTCAGAGGTTCGAAATAAGGAGTTGTGGGCATATCCTAATGATGCAGACATGGTCACAACATTACTTGAAGCAAATTCTATATCAGATGTAGTTGTAAATGAGATAACTAACGACATGACCTTAGACGATATCCTACTTGATTCTCCCAGTAGAATAGCATTTGTTACACCAGACAGATTAGTTCCTACTGTGAAGCTTTTGTCTTTGGATGGAGGGTATTTTCTTGAAGATCATGAAGGTGTTCTCAGTTTGAACGCAATCTTTTACGCACCCGAGGGATCTGAAATTCCCACACAATTACTTAGGACAGTTCCAAAACACCTCACGGATTATCCTGTATCAGATGCTCCTATACCTGAGGATTATTTCTCGTTGCGCATGACAGGTGTCACTGCGATCAGTCGAAATCTTGCAATAAAGATCGAAAGGGCAGGGGATCCTACGTACCCGGCACAACATCTTGCCGAATTCTTAAGCTCTGCTGATATGACACATACCTCTAATGAAGTATCCTTTGTACCAGGTTGTGTACCTGAACAGAGTATGCGTTTCTGCTCTGCTTTAGACTATATAGAAACACTAAAGGTTAGCGGGATGGATATTATCGAACTCACCGGCAACCACAATAATGACTACGGCGCAGTTTATAACGTCAGTACCATCGAAATGTACGACGAATTGGGATGGGAACATTTTGGTGGTGGATCAAATATCGAAGACGCCGAAAAGATCCTTTATATAGATCAAAAAGATGGCGTCGTAGCGATGGTAGGTTACAATTACTACGATACTATGCTAGGCACAGGAGCAATAGCAGGTGAGGATCGGGCGGGAGCAAACTCATATTCAGTAGAGAAACTACAACGCGATATCATAGAAGCCAAGAAAAATGCTGACTTTGTGATAGTTGATTTCCAATTTCAGGAGTGTTATTCGTATCCAGAATCCGACGTCATCTACCCAATATGCTACAAGCCTCTACAATATCCAGACCAGAAAGCCGTTTTCAAACAAGCAATAGATCTCGGAGCTGATATGGTAGTTGGCACACAAGCACATCAACCACAAACATACGAGATATATAAGGGTAAATTGATATTTTATGGATTAGGAAATCTATATTTTGATCAGATATCATGGATCGGTACAAGACAAGGATTGATACTCACGCATTATTTTCTAAATGGTGTACATGTGCAAACCAAGATAGATACGACATTCTTAGGATTGGATATGAAACCTTATCTGACCTACGATGAAGATCGAGAGTTCTTTTTACAATTACTTGATGATGCTAGGTAAACTTAGATGATCAATAATAAAGGAAAAATTATGAAGAACCGAAAGATCAAAAGATACACGTCCGTTCTGCTATTTATTTGTTTTTTTGGTCTTGTGATCTTTTTGTCAACCAATATTAGACAGTCAAGTGAGAGTCTGAGTACCGAACAAGCAGATGCGCTATATGGAGGAACGACGAATCCGACAGAGTATTTATATGCGGGGTATATCATGGATTATTCGTCACTTTTTGGTCGGGAGGTCTGTGGGGTAACATACCTGGAAAATGGAGTAGCTGTATCAGCCGCACACTGTTTTGAAGATGATAGGGTATATTTTTTAGGAGATGGTGTCATCTCTACATCACCCGATCAGAACGCACCGATCATTAGATATGAATTACACCCGGAATGGAATTTTGATACATTGAGCAATGATATTGCGATCATAAAGTACAATACATCTTCGACATTCAATCCTATCACCACCAAACTAGGTTCACCCGACATCAGCTGTGATTATGAAGTCATCGCATACGGCGCGACAGATCAGAAGGTGCTAAGCAATCAAGATTTGAGACGTAGTGCTACGATCTGTATTGAATCCATATCACAGGACAAGTTTTATCTAACCAGTCCTGATGGAGGAGTGTGTTTTGGTGATAGCGGCTCACCGATATTTCGTAAAGGAAGCGGAGAACTTGTTGGTGTAATGTCTGCGATCACAGCAACTAGTGAGCCGTATTCAGAGGATAACTGTTTTGTAAATAACGCAGCAGTTGCTACTAGGGTCGATGCATATTCACAATTCATTGACGGAGCTGGTCAAGATCTGTTGTCTCAAGATTTCTGTACATCTGAGACACCTTCGTGTGCAGGAGGCGAAGGTTGTTATAGTAACCAATGCAGGAAACCAAATGATTTCCTGTATATCAGCGCGTTAGATTATCGATCGGCAAATTATGCCTTTGGAGATGCGTTGGGACTTGGGTTATTAGGTATCTTTGGGGTATTTGGAATTATCTTCATTGCGATCATTGTTCGTAGCTTCAGAAGAACATACTACTAGAAGATTTAACTCAGGTGAATTTGCTACTCTACTGCCATTTATAAAGCACGCATGTGTACATATGATTTGCTGTCTAGCACGCTGGTGCTGTCTAGCACGCTGGTGCTGTCCGGTACACTGGTGCTGTCCGGTACGCTGGTGCTGTCCGGTACGCTGGTGCTGTCCGGTACACTGGTGCTATAAGAATCGACATAAATGAGGATCCCATACACTCATGAAGAGAGTATGAGTTCGATAGGAAATTTTGGGGGTTACTTTTTAGTTGAACCCTTTTCGTTTTTAGAAACTGTAGACCTTTTTCCTCCAGATCTACCTGTAAAGATCGAATCGATCTTGGTTCGTAGTTGTAATAGCTCACTTTGCATTTTCTGCATATCTGTCCTTTGTTTCTCTACATTTTGGGTGAATTTATAGAGTTTCTTTTGAGCTTTCATATATTGTTCAGATTGTTTGCCTAATTCCCGGTTTGTTGCTATCAAGCGCCTATTTAACTCCCCTGTCAGAGAGTAATTCCGCTCATTATTTCTCTGATAGATATATATCATGACCGTTATCAGAGCCATACTCGCATAATGTGATACCAACTGACTACTTGTGAATGGAGTTGAGATCAGTCCAATAGATTGTAGTGAGAGGATAGTCGCAAGCAATGAAAATAGAATGAGACTTAGATATAAACCATTTCGACTTCCTATGAGGAAGAATATCATCCCAGGGAAAATATATGACCACATCATTCCTTGATTCGCAAATCCTCCGCTCAATGTGTTGTTCATTACTAAAGCAGTAAGAACGATAGATCCTGTCAATCTGGTTATATTTGTTTTATTTGTTGTGATCAGGTGGATCGTAGAAACCAATAGCGCAAAGGCGAACAGAAGCTCGATAAAACCATCTGCTTGATCACCCTGAGTTAGATTAAGAAAAGAATAGACTGCTAGAGCCGTGATCCCAAGTATGTTTATAAACATTAGGAATTGGGTCTCAACCCTTTTCATCTTATCCATATATACATCTGTAATGTATCCTTGTGGTCTCATTATCTTCAAATATAAAAATTATTATTTGGTACTATTCATTGTCGATAAGTACCTTAGTATCGAGCATTGTGAGTTTGGTAAACTCCAGGTTGTTATCTTCGATCGACCGTAATTTCTTTTTATCAAGTTTTTTGCTCAAATATATCTCGCCAATTGATCTGATCATACTCACAATTCGCTGATCCAGACTGTTACTGTCTAATATCTCTCTGTCGTCTGCAAGGAGTATGAAACCCGACAAGAAATTATTGATCCGTAATCCAATAATTATTAAAGATACGACATCTGTATCATCAAACAACTTACGGGAAAATTTGTATTTATTTCTGTTCTTTAGAGAGAGGACTAAATAATCCTTCTCATTAAGGGTGTTAAGTAGTTCTTTCTGGTGTGGGATGTTTTCGAGTGCACCTTCTGCTAACAGTTTTGATCGTTTAAGTACAGCAAGAGCTGATATTGAGCTTGAGTATTGAGTTATGACAGGTTTTCGATCTGCTGAAACCTCGTAGACATATGCTCCTGAGATGACCAAGCGATCTCTGCACATATTGAGGAGCTTCTCAGCAGATTCATGGAGCGTAAGATCTCTTGATAAGTTGAATAATACATCTTCAAGATCATCCACAAAATTATTTAGTCTCCTTAAAGTTAGATTCGCATTTTGTGCCTGATCCCAGAAGTATTTTCCAGTCTCAGCAAGTGCAACTGCAAATACTGTGTAGATCACTAGGGTGAAAATAAACTGAGAGATATTTGGATGTAATGTAAACCTAGCAAATGCAAAGGCTTGAAGATCTATCAACAAGATCTGAGATAGATAAACCCACCTGGGATGAAATATCCCGAAAAGAAGAACGATCGAAAAAGGTAGGAATAGGATCTCATCTGGAGAATTGGGCAACATAGCTTTTATATTGATCACGCCTATCATCGCTGTAAGTACCATCAAAAATACACTCGAGATAGGGGGGGTTGCCATGTGTTCAATAGTGAAGTGTTTATCTTTTGTACTTTGGAAAAGTTTTAGCAATTTCATTATTTTGGGGCAGACATGTAGTATTTAATACAATATATCATCAAATAGATGATCGTGTCATGTATGAGGTGGTGGTTTGTAGGGATAGACTTATAGTAATTATGGTTATATAATTATATTATTTTTATCGAATACTAAATGTCTGATCAAGGTACACCACCGACACAGAGCCCTAATCGTCAAGATTATCTAACTGAAGCACGCAAAGCATACATTAATGATCCGACAATTCACGGACGCATTGAGGACATTAGAAAGCTTTTAGGAGTAATGTACCCTAACTACCCCAGTAGACCTAATCAGCAACGTTCTTTATCAGATGAATTAGGTCTTAAAGAAGATAGCAGACAGGAAGACGGTAAAACACCTCAAACATTGAATGATTTAGCAGCTGGTTTGCTAGCTAGCATTACAGAATCAACCGTAGATTATGGTCAACTAAGATATTGGTTAACTGACGAGGACAACGATCCTCCCGGCGATGATGCGAAGACTGGTGACGGTATTGAAAGTTATTATATGCCACATCAAAGTTATGTGGACAATATAAATTGGAAACTACAAAGAGGGGGGGCTACTTCACGGTATCCTTTCATATTACCTGGAATCGAACAGATTTTGAAAGAGTACAAACGCGCAATCGATTATCGAGTAAATGGTCTTAGTCATATTCCACCGTCTTTGGAAACATTCCCAATGAAATTAACGGATCTATTCAACGATGTTCCGACTGTAGGATTGTGTTTGAGAGTAATTTATCATCATATGTTTACAAGCATTGACATGAATTTTGCGGTGCCTTTTGAATTCGAGGATGAAAATGGACAGCTAAAATTGCAAAAACAACAAATGACATCATACGTGGCATGTGTTTTGGCATCTATCATGCTTTTTCGGAATGTGATTAATATAGATGAATATCCTGGAAGCGAACGATCCAAAAAAGCAGAAAAGTACCTTTTTCAGTTTTTGCTAGAATGTGATGGATACTACGGAGATAAACTAAGAGAAGCATTGTTGATAAAATATCTATCTCGGCCTAAGCCGACTACTCTCCCCACAGCCCAGACGTAGCAGGCAACTGAATCTGCATATTCAAATAGGGTATAATATACGATGGAAAACTTCCTCTTACAAATATCAGGTTTGGTTGCAGTAATAATTGCATGGGTGTTTGTAGTTACTCCTGCTATATGTTCAGGTATTGATCCTAAACGACAGACGATCACAAATGCTACTAAAAAGAGCAAACGGGTATCATTCATAATATCATTTGGTCTTGTATTCAGTGCAATTTTCCAGTCAATATTTGCATTATACCTGATCGATAGATTCGATCTTTCTTTCAGCAATATCGGCATTCTTGTATATCTGTCAACAAATATCGCTACTATGTTTCTTGCCTTTTTCCATATCGAACGTCATCCCAAACTCCACATATTTTTCGCTATCTATTACTTTATTGTTTCTCCGATATCTTATGGTTTGATCGGTTCTTCGATATCAGGATCAAGCAATCACCTATTCGAACTTTCTATCCTGATGATACTTTTATACGGTTTTGGAGAATTAGTCTTGCTCTACAAATACCGGGGTGGCGCCTTAGCTGAGATATGGCCGATCTTATTACTGTCGATATGGACAATGGTGTTTACTATCGCCTAGATCGATCATGGTATTTAGGGTGGGGTTTTTGATTAGGTTCTAGAGGAGATCCACAGTAAAGCTACTCCCCGTATCTGAAATATTCCTGTATCTGATATTTAGCTTTGAGATAGATCTATGTAAGATATGCAATTTGTTATATTTAAATAACAAATGTAAATTGAAACATAAATAGTATATGAGTGCTTTCTATAAAGGAATTGTATATAAAATCGGAAATTCGTTCCAAATTGTATATCCGATGAAAGGTATTGAAAGTTTTCTCAAACGAGGAAGCAATGAGATCGAAAATCATTTGACAAAATTAATTGTAAATAGCGAAGGATTTTATGACTCTTTGTTCCAAATAATTATTTTATGGAGTGATGGCAAAGATATAATGACTGATATTTGGTTGTACAAAGGTATTGAATCTGAAGATACAGGATATACAATCGATTGCAGAACATATCGAGATTTTAGTGAAGTTCATGAGGCTGGTATATCAGCGTCTGACGGGATTGTTCTAATTGGAAAGGAAACGGAGCTAGCCGAAGATTATCGGAAAGAAAAAAATCTATTGAAGATTATATACATGGAAATAGGCCTAATATTGGAAATATCGATGTATTTTAAAAAACTCGCCAGATCGGACGATTTTCGCACGATTGATTGGGTGAAGGTGTTGAAGTATCCTGAGTTTGTAGATTCGTGAATAACTGAATTTGTACCCCCTGAATTCTATATGTTCATACACATGTGGATTCTCTAGGTTTGTAGCCTTACTACGTTTGAACCTATGTTAGTGTCTATGATATGAGTTGTAATTTTAAAGCTTCTGCATGGTGGATTGTCTAGTACTTTTCTGATAACAGCTGAAAGCAGTCTATGTCTATGAAAGTATTGGTTTGTAAGGTCTTGAGACAACAATCTTCCATATAGATTGGATGTATTATTAAACTCTATAAAATTGTAATAAACTGCTCTTCATTCGGAAATGATACAATAAAACTACATAACTATTGAAAGATGTGTGTATTGTAGACATCGGGTGGATAGACGGAGATTTCTAGCGGCAATAATATTTCCAGGATAATATCTATATGTTAGAATTTTAAATATGAAAGACAGTGACATACATGTGATAAATGACCCTCCAAAAATGTCCGCAAATGAGGCAGAAGATAAACCCGCAGATAATACCAGCTCTGCAAAGATAAAAACACAGCCTACCTCAAAAGGTCAAACCAGAGAGGTTAAACATCGTAAGTTTATTAACATATCCTTACTTGCCACATTCTTCTTACTCAGTATATTGGTAATGGTTGTCATCGGTTACTACGGATTTAGATACTATAATTATGTAATAGATGAAAACTCACAATCATCGGCCAAACAGCAAGAATTACCCGAGCCAGCGTCTGAGAACGAACAACTGATAGAGTCTGATCCAGAATCTAAGCCTGATCCGGCCCCACTAGAGCCAGTTCCTCATGATCCCGATATTAGATTGGGTACATATTGCATGCTAGGGCTGTATCCAAATCAACAGATCGAATTTTATGGGTCAGATGATAAGTATCTCCTCATAGACAGTTGGAATGTAAATGATGGGGAAGAGAAAGAAATCTCATATACACTTTTTGATGGCAAGAACTACTATTTTTGGAATGAGGGTATATCATCACCATATTTTGATTATTCCGATTCAGCAATGACTTACACGATTGAAGAGGCAAAGGATGATGGTTTAGATTATAGCTATCAACTTAAGGAAGTAGAAAAGCATCCAGAATCATGTTCGGACAAGGAATTTGATTTCTATCTTTTAACCCCTCCAACAAATATTGAATTCAACACAACCCAGATGTTGACAGATCAATATATTGAAGAAAGTGAAAAAAGCGTTGAAAGGCTATGTACTGTATGTCTAGAAGAGTTTTCAAGTAAGGAAGATCAGTTAGAATGTTTCAAGATCAGCAATATCTTCTTTCAGCAGCCAGATGATGTCGTTGAAGAGAATTTCGATCATTACTGCTTAGATCAATAAATGAAAGCTTTGTTTATAGGAGATGGAGTGTTTCATCCCTAATGTTTCCTCACAGATTCCGAGACAACAATTCTTACGATCAGGTATTACTGCTTGAGGTGTTTTATAAATTAAAGAACTGTTGTAGTTCTGAGACATTAAGTTGTCTTATTTGTATGTTTTGCATAGGTGATTATATATTACCAGAATAGGTTGAAAGAATGAAGAATAAAGCTTCCCATATATGACATATTCCTTAACCTGAAATTTAACTTTGAAGTTGATTATTCCAAAATTACTAATCTATAAATTATGCCGTATAGTATAAGTATGAAAGTTATACATACAATAGATAAAAATATTGACATTAAAATGGTCTACACAATGCTTAAATCCAATGACCCATCTGGAAACTGGAATAGAGCAAGTAGTATGGGAATAGAAAGAGGGTTGTTTGATTTAATAACTAAAAGTGAAAGTTTTAGAGATGTAAAATATATATTATCAAATCTTTATGATGAGAAATATCTCAGAGATAAAAAGTTACTTTTTTCAATGAAGAAAGAATTTCAAAATGGATGGAAGGAAATTAACGATATTTTTGAAAAAGAAACTGAAAATGTCGTTGGGAAAGATTGGAAGTATAAAGAATATAAAGTAATTGTGTCTTTGTTTCATCCTGGAGTAAGTAATATGCTAGGAGATATTGTTTATCTTTGGATTTATGATGACTTAGATGTTCATCTAAGAATAACTGCTCATGAACTTCTTATGACACATATTTGGCAATATCTCTTTAAGAGATTTTCAGAAAAAGAGATATATAGTAATTGGAATAAATATTGGTCTATAAACGAAATAACAACGACGTACATTTTGGGTATTGAACCTAAATTAAATTCTTTGTGGTCTGAAAGAATGAAAGGTTATGAAAACTTTTTACAAAATTACCCACAATTAAAAGAAAGTAGAGATACACTAGTTGAGAAATATAAGAATAGGGAAACATTTGATGAATTTGTTGATTATGCTTTGACCTTGTTTTAAATGCTCCGCGGGCAGGACTCGAACCTGCAACCCGCTGGTTAACAGCCAGCTGCTCTACCATTGAGCTACCGCGGAATGACTCTCTGATTTAAATCTCTGTAGAGAACACTTAAGTATTATACTGGTGGCAAACAGTATTCGCAACTATAAATCATATGACGACAACATAGTACAAACAATGGTTTTGGATCATCAGTATACTAACTACAAGAGCTGTTTTTACAGTGATGAAAACCAACGGCAATGATTTTCGTTATTGGTCTGTAGATCGACTTCATCAGATCTATTCTGATCGACCCGTTCAGTATCTTTCCGCAGAATACTCTGGTCTGAGCAGATTTATATCAATATATGCCTTATAAGATGCAAATAGCTCCCTGATAGTGAAAAACCACCTCATATTTGAAACTTCTTCTGAACCATATAACCCCGTGACTTCCATACCAGCGTTCTGACATAGATATATACTTCTTGGCAGGTGATATTTTGAGGTGATCAGTATGGCTTCATTCAGATCATAGATCCCTTTACTTCTCATGCAACTGTCATAGGTTCTATAACCAAATCCATCTAGGAGTATCGAATCAGTAGGTACTTGATACTGATCTATAAGGTAGTTACTCATGACGTCAACCTCGTTATGATCTACGTCGTTGTTTCCTGATAGAAGTATCGTGGAAATTATACCTCGTTGGTATGCTTCTCCTGCAGTATCGAGTCGTTCTTTTAATATCGGATGGGGCGTTCCATCTTCTAATACTCCTGCACCAAGCACTATTGCTGTATTTGGTAATTCGATATCCATACTGATAGTATCTACTGGGTGGATCAAAGACCTGCTATTGAAATTAAACGAAAAAAAAGGTGTGATCAGTAGAATTATCGCGAACCCAAAAAACAATAGATATCTACCAAGATGGTGTTTGTGCACTAAAGTATGGTTTTTTTTGCTAAAGGATCTATTCAATATATTACGACAATTATTTGAAGATCATCAATTACTTCAATTTGATCTTACTATGCAGTAGAATATCATGTTAGCAGGTCTCAGTTCGAGGGTTTTGTCTAGTTTCGAGAATGAGTCCCCTGTTTCGGTATATTTTTAATGTAATCTTTTTGATCAAAATAATAAATGAACAAACTAATGAATAAGATCGTAATATTTGCAGTAATGATAATCGTTGCTTCCTCAAGCTATGTATATTCGCAAGATGCTGGTGGAGGCGAGAATATCGCACGTCCTCTTGATGAGGTTGCCCAACCGGCAGATACTGATTCAAAACCTGTGATATATGTACATGAGGATTGCCCTCATTGTCAGGATGTAGAAGATTTTGTCGCAGCAAATGATCTTGGGGATATGGTCCAATACATGCAACTGAAGGATAATGAAGATAATCTCACAAAGTTGACAGATCTATGGGCAGAATACAATGTACCCGGTGATGGACCTGCTTGGCCTATAATGTTCTATGTAGACTCCGAAGGTGTCAGTACCTACTCCCTAGGTAGTGATCCAATAATTGAGGTCCTAGCTGAGAAATTCAATATAGATATTCCTGATGAAGTTGTCACACCAGATCAGAACTCTAACAGTACGCTTATGATCTTTGGAGGTTTGATACTTGCAGCGATCTTTGGGTTCGGAATTGTTAATATTGCAACTGGTAAAAAGTCTAAGTGAAGAACGTTTCTACGTCAGAAACAAGGTTTCCAATAGGGGCAGGTGTGCACTATCCTGTTTCTGGATCGGAGCTGATCGAAAAGGTCGATGACCTCAAAGGATCGATCGATGTCAAGGTCATAGGCCGTATCAGAGCAATGTTTGTACCATCAATATCCTATGAGTATTCATTGAAGTTACTTCTGTGTGCGTATCTACCAACAGCAAAACATATCGTTGATGAAGCTATCATATTTGCTGATCCTATCATGCATAGATCGCACAATGTGGCGTTGCACCCCGCTAGATTTTGGGAATCCCCCCTCGGTAAGATCGAAGTATCTCATCGGGTGGCTCAACTGACTTCCAGTGATGACCACTCTGTAGATCTTATCCGATCTGATATCCAACCACATGAAGGTGAGGTTTCTATAGAATTACAAATCCCCCTTTTACAATATCTCTGGGATCAAAGTATTCGGATATTACCTTTTATGGTGGGTGATTGTAGCCCTAGGCTACTTTTTGAACAGATAGGTTATAAGATACAGCAAGACGATCTGATAATTGTAGCTTCGACGCTTTCTCGCGGTTTACCAGCTGATTATGCTTCTGATATTGATAAGAGTACTTTACAGAGAATACTTGATCTGGATGTTAAGTATTTTGAAACAAATCCCAATGTCGTATCCTCACCCAATTCATTGTCGTTTCTCCTGGAGTACGCAATAAGAACTGACCTCAAGGCCGTTGTTGTCGGTACTGATTGTGTCAAAACGTCCTTTGATCGAGATCGTACAACCGGCCTAGCATCAATTCTATTTGTAGAAAAATAAAATGATCCGCTCGGTTATTATCTCAACACCAGATCTGAATGATCTAGTTGGGTGTGGTGTCTGTCCAAAGGAGTGCAGATTGATAGATGGTGCTATATGTCGTTCAGGAGTCCGCAGAAGAGTAGGTGATAGGGTAGTACAGCTCAATTACGGTATGTTGTTAAATCTCAGAAAAGGCACGTTACCTATGGGATTCCGAGAAGATGAAGAGGGCCTTTTTGTGTCAATGATAGGAGGCAATCATAAGTTGGCATTTGATCCTGACTGGGGATTGTCACAATTCTATCAAGAGAGGTCTCGAGAGATAGGAAAATTTGAGGCTATGAGGTCAGTAGAAACATCTGGTGATCATTATGCACCAGCAGAACTAGTAGAGTATTCACAGAAGCATGATCTCGAAAAGATCTTTTTTTTTAATGGTGAGCCGGCGGTTAATCTTGATTACATCCTTGAATTATCTAGGGTTGCAAGGAGAGCGGGTATCGAAGTGTATATAAAGAGTAGGGGAACTATACCCGAACAGTATTGGTATGCCCTTACTTCTGACTTATCAGGAGTATCTCTACACCTTGATTCTCTGGACAATTCGTACAATCAGAAGTATTTCAATATTATAACGGATCATATCCTAGAACTGCTTAAATATTTATCAAAGCCTCATAAACTTCGTTCAATATATACAACAATCATCCCAGATGTGAATGACAGAGCACGCTCTCTAGATAGGATGGTAGACATTTTCAACCATGAGATCGATCAAAATGTTGATTGGATAGTGCGATCATTCACTCCGGATCATAAGATGTGGGATCGTAGATCGATCCCGGATGAGGATCTATCAGAGATCATTAATTATCTAACAAAAATATGCAGGATGAATATAATAGCTGATACTGGTAAAATAGATAGATAAGTTAATTCTGGAGATCTATGGAAGAAAAGTTCAAGATCACATTTTCGGGTATGGATGCAACAGAGCCATTAAGACGGTATGCATTAGAAAAATTCACAAAACACCAGCATCTGGTCGATCATATAATTAACGCAGATGTTGTGATGACTCAGCATGTAACACATC
The DNA here is from genome assembly GCA_020632395.1 of Candidatus Nomurabacteria bacterium. Taxonomy (NCBI): domain Bacteria; phylum Candidatus Nomuraibacteriota; species Candidatus Nomurabacteria bacterium. Next base: position 72,000 of record JACKFQ010000001.1, read on the forward strand.
GCGGAGTTTCAAAGGATTTCGAGATCACGATCAATGTTGCAGTCCCTAAAGGTATGATCCATGTACAAGAAAGAGGTGAAGATATGTATGCTCTTATAGACACATCATCTGATATCCTTTCCCGAAGGTTGAAAAGATATCATGAGAAATTAAGCCAGTGGGAAGGAGAAAGACCTTGGAAGACCATAGAGCTACAAAAAGAAGAAGATTATCAGACTGAGGGTGATGTCTCAAATTACGCAGATTACGTTCCAACTATAGTTGAAAGGAAAACTATGGAGTATATGTCTCCAATGGCTGAAGCAGAAGCGATCGAAAGAATGGAGTTAAGTGATCGCGACCAGATCCTTTTTAAGAACATTGCATCAGGTAAATACTGCATGATCTATAAACGCAGAAGGGGAGGTTATGCGATAGTTGAACCCGAAGATCAGTAATTCTCGATCAAGCTGGACCTATCGAAGTACTTGAAAGAATATGACACACTTCAAAATATGTTGTCAGTCCAATCGGAAGTAATTGTTCTGATAACATTTCCCAAATGCCGGAGAGTAGTCTATTTTAGTGAGGTTACCAAAAGTAGCGGAAATTCACAAAGAGCAGAAGCACAACTATTGTAAAAGTTGAAAAGATCTTTAGATCAGAAAAGAGCCGAAGCTGAGAAGAGCAGAAGCTGAAAAGAGCCGAAGTTGAAAAGAGCCCCTTGCGGGGCTCTTCTTTTAATTCATAGCAATTTGGTTACTACTTCGTATCCAATCTGCTATTCATATCTGAAAGCAGATCTCGTGTGATCTGTAGAATTCCGTAAGAAGGCCTATCAGTAGTGTTGTTTTGTAGTGTCGCTTCTTCTCTTAATCCGTTCAGCCAAGCACCTGAAAGCTCGTTGAACTTCTGTTTGGTGTATGCTTCTGCAACAGTATCCTTCACATCTTCATAAACTGCATCTTCACCGAAATAGGTATCCTTGAATTCTTCAAAAAAGGCTAGCAGATCTTCTTCAGTTGGTTCAGGTACAACCATAGCTTCAGCTAAAAGTTGGATCTTTAAGTTCCTTCTATATGTTTCCAGGGTCAGACCATTTGCTTCAAGTGCGGCATTTAGTTCCTCCTCACCGCCAACCTCTTCTTTTGTCTGAGCTACTGCGGTATCGACATCTTCATCGGAAACAGTGACATCCTCTTTCACAGCTTCCTGCTTGATCAACTCCTCATTCATCATCTGTGTAGCGATAACATTTCCATAAGCATCCTCGAGTCTGACAAGATACTCACTCCTAGGGATGCGAGATCCATTCACTATAGCAATACTGTAATCGTTATTGATGTACTGGACAACAAAATCTATGACGATCAGTGTCGCAATAACTACTAGAACCCAAGTGACAAATTTCAACATCCTTGGTTTGATAGAGATCGTTCCGGGCTTTTTAGCTTTGGTTTCAGCTTCGGATACTGGTGTGATTTTTTTGACAACCTTAGCAGGAGTGCTCTCTTTAACTTTCGAAACTTTTTCAGATCGAGAAACAGTATCTGAATTTTTTGCTCTATCAGAAGCAACAACCTTCTTTGATCGCTCTTCTGACCTCTTCTTTGACTGGGCTTTTTTATTTGATCTTGCCATTAAAAAATACTCAATAAAATTATGGCTGGTCATTAGTGTATCAGAATAGGAAGATAGAATAAAGTAATAGGATTAAGTCATCGGGTAGATAATGCACACCTGTTTAAAGTTGATGTGATTGAAAAATGGGGCCAAGTGAGACAAAATGATAATGATCTAAACTATCAATGTCTCAAACATGACCCCAATAGTATCATACAAAGAATTCATAAAAAACGCACGAAACAAAAAGCAGGCAAGAGAATTCCTAAAGGCACATATATTAAGAACGGGAGGAAATATATCCCAATCAGCTCATACCTTGAAATGCTCATGGAGGACGATTAAAAAATTGTTGGAAGCAGATGATTTGGACTATGAATCAAAAAAAGCTCCAAAAACTATTCCGCACAAAATACCACAATCAACAGAAGAATTGATAGAAGAGTATCACAAGGAGTCTGGATACGGTCCTGATATGTTGAAGTTAAATTACAAAATACCTCACTCAACTAGTACAATATGGAGAGTCCTTTCTGAAAAAGGATTAATTCGGCAGGGTGAAAGAACATATGTTAAAAAGAAAAAGAATTCTCATATTAAGTGGAAACTTAAAGCGTTTGAGAAATGGCAACTTGATACAAAATATCTTGACGATATCCCAAATCTGATCGGCCCAATACAACAAGGTTTCCTACCAAGGTACGAGTACACTTTAAGAGATATGACTACTGGAACAACATTCTTAGGATATGGTTTAAAGGAGAGATCTGTATATTGTACTTGCTCTTTTGTAGCATTGGCTATGTACCATATGCAGTTACATGGAATCGATACTCACTATGTAACGATACAATCTGATAATGGTCCTGAGATTATTGGTGGGATAAATAAGTCTGGAAATTACAGTATTGAAGATATCGTTGAGGGACAGTTTGGGGCAAGATTTAAGACAATACCTATTAGAAAACCTACTTTTAATTCCCATGTGGAGAGTTTCCATGGGAGAATAGAGTATGAACTTTATGAAAGAATGAATATCTGTTCGGATACTAATTTCGTAAAGGAGGCTAGGGATTTTGAATTACACTGGAATACAAGAAGGAAAACTTTGGGAAGGAAGAAGACTCCTGAATGTATAGCAAGAGAAAGTGGGTTTCTTCTTTCTGAGTGCTTTTACAATTTCCCTGTGTTAATATTTGATATCATTCCTCACAAGGAATCTATGCATTATCTACCCGATGACCTCATAGGATATATTTTTTCCTGATACCGTTTATTTGACGGAGATCATCTCAAGTGCAAATACATTGAGGTTTCTCCATTACCATGATCAACTAGCACATATTTACCACCACAAGCATCAGTGAGGACTTTAGTCACAAAACCATCTTTGATAGCACGAATTGGAGCGCCTGTCCCTCTTGTCGGTATTGGTAAAGATTCACGATATAAACCATAACAGCTGATAGGAGGTACTGTGATCCAACTTCCCGGTTGCTCACCACTAGTGTGACTGACAAAATCGACAGCATAGTATGATCCAATGTACTCATGAGGGAATTGCGAAACGTATCCACCATCAACAGGTACTTCACAGTTGATACTACTGGCATAAGTTCCATACGATATATGAAGACAGTTAATGTTTGGATTTGTCACAACTCCATTGACTCGATATTCGAAATGAAGATGTGAGCCGTAAGAGAATCCGGTGAATCCCTGAAATCCAAGTATATCTCCTTTTTCTACAGGGGTATTTGCCTCTATAGTACCACTTCTAAATAGCTCGAAGATGAGTTGAGTGATCTGTTGGGTCGCTTGATTGGCTGCGGCCTCAAGTTCATCGTAACGAGTGCGATATTCATCTTCCCTGCGCTGACTTTCTGAGAGAAGAGCCTGATATGAACTTTTTTGGGATGCAAGCTCCTCCTTCTCATCAAATAGGTCAGCTCTGTCTCCTTCTGCTTCAAGCTGAACCTTCTTTACCTCTTCCTTCTTTTCCTGTAGTTTTGCCTGTTCTGATTCTAAGAAAGATATCTGCTCTCCCATACTCCCTAATAGCTCTGCATCTTTTTCCTTAAGATCTTTGAGATATTGGATCCTTCTAAGAAGATTGTCTAACTCGTTTGAATTCAAGAATAGCTCGAAAGTAGATATTGAACTGTATTTATACGACATATTGATTCGCTTCTTGATCTTTGCTTTTATTAGTTCGATCTCTTGTGCAATGGTATCCAGTGAGGTTTGTTTTGATTCGATATCTCTATTGAGTATCCTTATTTCGGTAGCTTTCTGCTCAAGTTGAACTTCAAGCTCCTCGATCGTTTTCTCACGTGCTGCTATTTGCGAATATGTGTAGCTGATCTTTTGATACAGATCAAGCTGTTCGTACTCTTCTTGTGAGATCTGAGAGTCTAGTTTCTGTTTCTCATCCGATAACTGTTTTGCTAGATCTTGCAGGTAGTCTAGACATTCATAATCATCCATATAATCAGGACAAGTAGCATCCACAGCTTCCACAGGCTTTACTAGATCACTCTCAGAACTGTAGAGTATATGAAAGAAGCCTATTGCTAAAAGGGGAAGCGCGAGAAACCCAGATATTCTTCTTAATTGAGGGAATTTCATCAGTTTGAAGATCATCTACTCTTCAAATTTAGATTTTTCATAACTGCAAATGAACTACTTGCAAAGCCTACCAAAGCTCCAACAATTCCATGTACACCAAAGAACAGTATTACAAATTTCAGATCAAATGATCGAAGATAATTCAGGTCTAACTCTGTGGCCAATTGTGTCAGGATGAACTTGATATTTGAATCAGAACTACTACCGACTAGAAGATACCATGGGATAATGATCAAACCTGCTGCTATAAGCGAACCGACAGTAGTATACACAACCCCTTCGAGTATATATGGCAATTTGATATACGAATCATTACTTCCCACTAGGTGCATGATCTCGATCTCCTTATGGTGGGCATTTATGTTGAATGCGATAGTGATGAAAACTAGAGAAAGTGTAATTACTGAGAATATTGAGATGATGCCTATCGCACCATATCTGATAGCATTAGATATAGATCTGAGCTGTTTGACTACATCTTCATGATATACAACCTCTTCAATGTAAGGGTTTGTCCTTTGTTCTTCCTTAACCTGATCGGTGATGTACTCTAGATCGGTCAATGAAGATGCTCGTACCTCTAGACTGGCAGGTAGCCAGTCTGCAGACACGGAATCAATCAATTCGGGGTCATCGGAATAGTAGTCAAGATACAATGCAAGAGCTTCTTCTTGTGTGATATATGTGACCTCCTCTATTCCATTTAGTTTTTCGAGTTTATCTCTAACGCTTGAAATCTGAGATTCAGGTGTATCAACTTCGAAATAGATCTGTAACTGGGCTTTGGTTTCAGAGATCCTTACTGCTTGTTGTGCCATGAATGAAACTGCGATGAAGAATGATGCAGTAGCAAAAACTATCGTTGCTACGAGGATAGTGGCAATTGAGAGCCACCTGTTCCTCAAAATGTTCTTTCCAGTATTTGCAATTATCCCTGACATGATGATCAGCTCTCCTTTGTACTTTTAATTTTAGTATCTTTTTTGCTCACAGATCTTTTTGAGATCTCTTTTTTGTTTTGAATTGCTTCCTTATCCTTTTCTATCATTATCGTAAGCCCCTTTTTGTTTTTGGTATTTCCGTTCTCATATTTACTCTTTTTGGCATCTTCAACTATTTTTCCATCTTCCATTCTGATCACTCTCGTATTCATAGCATCCACGATCTTAGTATCATGGCTTACTACCATTACTGTAGTACCCCATGAATTGATCATTTTCAATAGCTCTAGGATCTCGAGTGAGGTGTTTGGATCGAGGTTTCCGGTGGGCTCATCAGCAATAAAGAGTTTTGGATTATTTGCTAATGCTCTGGCTATAGCTGTTCTTTGCATTTCGCCTCCAGAAAGTTCCTCAGGGAATAACTTCGCTCTTTTATCTAGTCCTACAAGTTTTAATAGATACCAGCTTGTTTCAATTATCTCGGCTTTTGGTTTACGAGCGATCTCAAGAACAAATTGCACATTCTCTTCGACTGTTTTACTTGGGATGAGTTTAAGATCCTGAAAGACAACTCCGAGTTGTTGTCGATATAGCGAAAGCATTTTTCTAGGGATTCTTGTCACATCTATATCTTCAAACAGGATATTGCCTTCTGTTGGGAATTCCTCACGGATAAGTAATCGTATAAGTGTAGATTTTCCGGCACCACTTGGACCAACGACAAAGAAAAATTCTCCATCTTCCGCCTTGAATTCGACATCTTCTATTGCAACGATATCGTTCTTATACTTTTTAGTCACTTTGTTGAAATGTATCATGCTCAATATTGGATCCTAAACAAATTCATCTGATAGATACATATTATCCGATTCTGATTTCTGCTTCAATGAATTCATTAAGATCTCCGTCAAGAACATTGTCCGGATCAGTACGCTCAACACCAGTGCGAAGATCTTTTACTAATTTGTATGGATGTAATACATAATTTCTTATCTGGTTGCCCCAACCCGCTACTTTATGCTCTCCCTTGATCTTGTTTATTTCATTTTCTCTTTTTTCTTCTTCTAATTGCCACAACTTTGCTTTAAGTATCATCATCGCCTTTTCGCGATTTCTCTGTTGACTCCGACTTTCTGAATTATGTACGGTCAAGCCTGTTGGTAAGTGTGTTATCTGAACTGCAGTTGAGGTTTTATTCACATGCTGACCTCCTGCGCCACCCGATCTTACAGCTTTGAATTCAATGTCCGAATCAGGGATGACGATATCCTCATCGTCATCTATAACTGGGGTGACCTCCACACCTGCAAATGATGTTTGACGCAGATTTTGAGAATTAAATGGAGATAGTCTGATAAGTCTGTGAGCACCCGCCTCCTTTTTGAGCAAACCAAAGCAGTAATCTCCAGATACTATCATGGTCACAGTAGATATACCTGCTTCATTCCCTTGTACCATATGCTGGGTCTCAACCGTCCAACCCTGTCTCTCAAAATATCGCAGATACATCCTATAAAGCATTTCTGCCCAATCATTGGCCTCTGTTCCTCCTTGACCTGAGTGGATCGAGATGATCGCATCAGCAGTGTCATATTTACCTGATAAATACTTGAAGGTTTGAAAGCTTTCTACATCATTTTTTAATGAATCGTATTCGATCTGTAGCATATCTAAGTCACTTTCTCCTGACATCTCGTATAGCTCCAGCAAACTTTCACCTCGTTTTTCGAGTGATCTGATCGTCTCTACCTCCTTACGGAGATGTTCGAGCTCACGCATGATCTTTCGAGCTTTTTCTTGCTCGTTCCAGAAACCATCTTCCATGCTTAAAGTTTCTAGTTCACCTATCCTTGATATCTTGGTATCAACGTTCATATCAAGTTTGGTATCGTCGATCTGCTTATTGATTTCTGTAAGTAAGTCTTTGCTTATTTGTTCCATTTGAGTATTATATCATCAGTATGTTTGAGAAATTCATTAAAATTGTAAGATCTCCGATCGAGTCTACATCAGTCAAGGATGTTAGGAAAGACCTTGTAGTTTTGATCATCATGGATGGTTTAGGTATACATCCTGATCCTTTAGGAAATGCAGTACTTCAAGCACGTACTCCATTCTTGGATGTTGCATGGAGCAAGGGTTTCAGTACATTGATCCATGCATCGGGTGTACATGTAGGTCTTCCTGAATTGGAGAATGGGAATTCTGAGGTTGGTCATCTAAATATCGGTTCTGGACAGGTAGTCTACCAATCACTACCCCGTATCAATGATGCCATAAAGAATGGGACATTCCATGAAAACCCAATAATTGCTGAGGCGATAAAAAAAGTGAAATCTGGATCCGGCACCGGTTCTAGGATGCACCTGATGGGTGTGCTTAGTGATGGTGGGGTACATGGGCATATTGAGCACCTCTTTGCTTTGTTACAGATCTGCAAAGATTTTGAGATAGATCCTGTTGTTCATGTTTTTCTAGACGGTAGGGATACAGGTCTTACGACTGGTTATGGTTATGTGGAGAAACTCTTAAAAAAGTTCCAGGATCTAGGTATTGGTAGGATCGGGTCTGTATCTGGGCGCTTCTATGCTATGGATAGGGATAAGAGGTGGGAAAGGACACAGATGGCCTATGATGCTATCAGGGGTACTTCCAAGAAGGTAGCAACTGATCCGCTCGATGCCATCAAGAAAGCATATGCAGATGGAGAGAATGATCAGATCTTTACTCCTCTAACTATAGTAGATATGGAGGGGAATCCGCTAGGAGCTGTCCAAGATGGAGATGTCGCTCTTTTCTACAACTTTAGAGAAGATCGTGCAAGACAGCTGACAAAAGCTTTTGTCATGGAAGATTTTCCAAATATCGAAAAAGAGAAAGAGCTTAGGGATCTGATGTTTGTGACAATGACAGGTTATGAGGATGGATTACCAACGAAGGTTGTGTTCCCTCCAAAGAAGATCGAGGAATCATTAGCACGAGCTATCTCAAATAAAGGGTTAAAACAGCTACATATCAGTGAAACGGAGAAGTATATGCATGTCACATATTTCTTCAATGGTGGTATAGAAGAGCCACATGCTGGTGAGGACTTCTTTAATATTCCTTCACCAAGGGTTTTTGATTATTCAGAGACACCAGAGATGAGTGCAGGTGTCATTAGGGATGAAGTTATCTATCGTATCAATCGAAATAAGGATTTTGACTATTCATTCATTATCATGAATTTTGCGAATCCGGATATGCTCGGACATACTGGAAATCTCGAACAAACGATCAAAGCGAATGAATTTATCGATGAATGTGTAAGGGATGTCGCAACAGCGACTCTCAAAGCTGATGGCTGTGCGATCATAATCGCTGATCACGGAAACTGTGAGACGATGATCAATCGTGAAGATGGTACTATCAACACTTATCACACAAATAATCCCGTGCCATTTATTCTACTAAGTCGAATGTCTCAGATAACTCATCAACCAGGTGATAACATTATGAAATTAGGTACAGGTAGAGATGTGCCGGTTTCTGGTCTATTAGCTGATGTGGCTCCTACGGTATTGTCTGTATTGGGCATTGAGACTCCTGATAGTATGACTGGTTTGGATCTACTTGGGGTAATGGGCTGATCATAGAGAATTTTCAATATCAGACATCTACTTCATCTCTCCTCGACGAAATATCTAGCTAAAGAAGCATTTGTACTAGTAATTAAGCTATCAGTTCGATGGCGGTATGTCGGTGCAATGGCGATATATATGTTCAATGCCTATATTTCGATTGAGTTTTTGTAGCTTAGCTCAAACGCTGTAGATTAGTTCAGTGGCTTTAGCACGGTTCAATTCCAATCGATAGGTTCAATATCTTTCAATATCAGGAATTTATTAGTTTTACTGAAATGTTTATTTCCAAAAAAACCGCGATGTGCTGATAGGGGGGATGGATGTGCTGATCTCAATACGTAATGCTTCTCCTCATCGATAACCTCACCCTTTTTCTGGGCGTACGAACCCCAAAGTAAGAATACAAGGTCTGTTTTCTCATCAGAAAGTTTTCTGACAACCGCATCAGTAAACTCCTCCCATCCTTTTCCTTGATGTGAACCAGCCTGGCCCTCGCGTACTGTCAATGTAGCATTCAGAAGTAAAACTCCTTGTTTTGCCCATCGACTCAGATCTCCGTTCTTGTTTACAGAGATCCCAAGATCGTCTTCAATTTCTTTATAAATATTTTGAAGTGAAGGTGGTAAAGCAAGGTCTTTTGAAACAGAGAAGCTGAGACCATTTGCTTGCTTGGGTCCGTGATATGGGTCTTGACCTAAGATCACAACCTTAACTTTCTCTAAAGGGCATGAATCAAAAGCATTAAATATCTTCGGGCCGGGTGGGTAAACTGTGTGAGATCTGTATTCTTGTTTAATAAATTTGATCAGGTTACGAAAATATTCGCTCTGAAAATCATCTTTTAATAGTTCCTGCCAACTTTGCTCTATCTTTATCATCTTCGATTATATCATCCTGTAGCAACCTGTAGTCTGAAGTCTTTGGAGGAGGTCGAATATATGCCTTTATATCAATGTTAAAGTGTCTTATTTGAGCGGTGTGGTTCTTTGACTTATAGATGAATAATCAATAAGATGTAAATAGCTGAATATATAGAATAACTACGTAGAAAATGAATAGATTCAGTAAGAGAATACCGGTTGCGTATCATGGTGTTCTGTTACTTGTCGTATTTTTTGGTATCACGACTCTGACAGGAGCTAGATTGGTGCGCGCCCAAACCGCAGAAACCCTAAATTTCCAGGGTAAAATTGTCCGCAATGATTCGGGCAATGTTGGCATCAACGTATCATCCTCAGAAACTACATGTATCTCCGGCGGTGCCGACAGCTGTGACTTCAAAGTTGTGTACTACGATGCTTCTACAGGAGGCAACACACTTGGTACTGAACAATTTTCAAATATTGAGATCGGTGCATACGACGGCGTCTTCAATCTCCCGCTTGGTGCTGGTGATACATGGACAGCTGGTACAGAAACGACATTTTTGGATATCTTCATAAATAATTCGACTGTTTATGCTCAGGTGCATTTTGATAAGGAGGGCGATGCCTATCCGGGAGGAGCGTATTCGGATGCATTTGGTAGGATGGCCGTCAGAGCAGCACCTTTTGCGATACGGGCAAATAGTGCAGATAATATCAATGGATTTGGTGAGGATAATTTTGTGCAGTTTGCACCTTCGGGTGTACAAACCGACACCAGCACATCAAGTTCTATCTTCATCAATAAAACTGGCGGGAGTGGAAATATCCTCCAATTACAAAAAAGTGCTGCTGATGTCTTTGTGATCGACAACTCAGGAAATGTGGGGATAAACACAACTACACCTGAATCGTTGTTAGATGTCTATGCAGGTGTGGTCGGTGACATTTTTGAACCAGCGATTACACTTAGGGCAGAGGATGCCCTAGCAGGAGGAAATCCCGAACTGCGATTAGGGTTTGACTACGACTACCTTACGGGAGGTTTCAATGCAATAACATTTGAAAGTTACGAACCTCTTGCTGGTGGTGAGGGACATTTTATCTTCAGATCATCAGGAACTCTTTCTCCATATCGAGTAGAAATTAGAAACGGGTCTCTTATGACTACGGAGGATCTAATGATTGGTGGTGATACACCTCTCACATCGATGTTCTCTGTTGACCAGTCAGCCGGAATTATTTACTTAGGTGCAGATCAATCAGCGAACCCAATTTTAAGATTTGAAGCGACTGATAACGATACCGCAGATTTTGGATTTAATACTAACGACTCATTTTACTTTACAGGAGGCAATCTAGGTATCGGCGACACCTCCCCAGCCTCCGCCCTCACAGTAGGCAATGGTGACCTCTTCCAGGTAAACAGTAGTGGACAGATAGCAGCAGCAGCAGGTATCACGAGTAGCGGAACTATAACGTTTAGTGGACTGTCTAATGGAGTTGTCACGGTTTCATCCGGAGTATTAAGTGGAGGCACTATCGGTGCATCATTTATAACGGCAGACTCTCTTGATTTCACAGAGTTCAAAGATTCCCTAGCACTAGATGCAAGTACAGATATCGCGGTAGATGGTACAGAGGTATTTTCGATAACTAATACAGGTACGGGTAATAGTTTCCAAGTGAATGATGCGGGATCGGATACGACACCGTTCATTATTGACGCGAGTGGTAATGTAGGGATAGGGGTAACGAGTGCATCATACCCACTAGATGTCAACAAATCATTCAGTGCCGGAAGTGGAAACACGCAAGCTGTATATATTTATGCAAATAGAGGTTTATTGAGTGATCTAGAGACCGGAAATCACATTGGGGTTTTTGTTGATACAAGACTCGATGATCAGACTGTAAGTAGTAGGCGGTTGAATGCAAATACAAGAGGAATCTCTTCCTCGATATCATTCCAAAATTCTGCAACAAATTATGGATCGGCTATAGTATTTCATGCGACTACAGTGAATTATAACTCTTCAGGAACACCAAACGGTCGTCTTTCATTTTTTGAGGCTGAAATTGGTGCTGGTGCTGCTAGGTATGGAGATGTCTACGGCTTAAGGATCAACTCTCTATCAGGTATCTCAGGTACCGCATATGGTGTGTATGTGACTGATGGAAAAAGCTATTTTGGTGGGCAAGTCGGTGTTGGTACTTCCTCGCCAAGTTCGACATCGATGTTGCATGTTAGTGGTGCGGACAGTAACTTGATAGGTCTAATCGCTGGATCAACAAAAGGAGTCAGAATAGGAGCTGATAGTACCGGAGGAAGGATTGGAGGTGTCGACCAAACAGGTGCTGCATCTGATCAGCCATTGACCATAACAGGTACGTACATTAGTTTCGGTTTACCTTCTGAGGCAATGCGTTTAGCTTCCGGAGGCAATCTAGGTATCGGCGACACCTCCCCAGCTTCCGCCCTCACAGTAGGCAATGGTGACCTCTTCCAGGTAAACAGTAGTGGACAGATAGCAGCAGCAGCAGGTATCACGAGCAGCGGAAATATAACGTTTAGCGGATTGACTGCAGATAGGTTGGTTGCGACAACTACGGGCGGGCAATTAACGAATACGTTGTCCTCTGCAAATCTTGCTCTATCTATTTCAGATGAGACAGGGTCGGGTTTATTAGTATTTGGAACTAGTCCTACATTTACAACAAGTATTACAACTCCACAGGTGACATACGCAGGAGGTACACTATCAATTCAGACCACAGACTCAAATGCGATCAGTTTGAACTCAGGTAGCGATACGATCGTCCTAGGGACAAGCAATACTTCTGGAGATGATCTGCTCATACCTGATAGGATCAGTGACTGGGACAATGGTGCATACTATCTCGATCCTAGTAGCACATCTGTATTGGTAAACCTAACTGTCACAACATCTGAGAATAAGACCAGTGCCACGACTCCTCTACTTTTGGGTGGGTCATTAGCAGCTTCGAACCTTATCATCCAAAGTACCTCAGGTAACGGTTCAGGGGACTTTATTTCACTACGAGTCGGAAATAACGGAGCTACAGAAGCGATCAGAGTAGTGAGTTCAGGTGCCATAGCTATTGGGCAATCTTCAGTGACCTCTGGTAGGCAGATAGACACGTCAAGTGGAGGATATCTGACAAGTGCTGGTGTTTGGACTTCCACATCTTCACGAGCTCTAAAGGAGAACTACACGTTATTAGATTATGATCAGATCCTGAATAATATTTCCGAGCTATCTGTGGAGAAGTGGAGCTATAAGGTCGATGATTCAAAATACTATCATATCGGACCCTATGCTGAGGATTTTTACCAACTATTTAGTGTCGGACAGGATAATAGATCTATCGCTGCTATGGATACATCTGGTGTCGCACTTGCCGGGATAAAAGGCTTGGTCAACAGGGTTGCTGATTTGAAAATTATGATAAATGGCATTAAAAATGCCGACAGATCACTTAGATCGACCGATCCTAATTCAGCAAAGATCCTGGGAGAGAATACTTCGAGAATATCAGAGATAGATCTACGCATAGATGCCCTAGAAGCCTCAATTGCAATTCTAGGTGTCGGGACTGGGTCTCCTCAACAGTACTGGAGTATGACGAATACTGGAATTAAGGCAGATACAGAGATTGAAACAGAAGGAGTCTATAGTGGATTTGGAGTGTTTGGTGATCTAACTTCTGATACACTTTCGATCGCAAGTGGAATGTTTAAGATTTCAACAGAAGGTAATGTCGCAGTTTCTGGAGATATGCTGATCAGTGGAGTTCTCTATGGCGATGGAGGTTTGTTGCAGATAGATGGTGATCTGAAACTTGATAGATTGATCGCAAAACAGATCTTGATCGATACAAGCGATAAGGATGGGAGAACAGCAGGTAGTGGTGAATTGACAGCATCCTCAACAGAGGTGACTATAGATACAACCTCTGTAGAAGAAGGCTCGAAGATATTAGTAACTCCGACCTCTGATACTGCTGGTCAGGTCTTGTATGTCAAAGACAAAGTCGTAGGTAAGGGTTTTACAGTATCTGTTGGGTCACCAATTCCAAACGGAGTGACATTCGATTGGTGGATATTAAACACATACGATGACGCCAAGTAGTTCATCTACTAAGCAGTCGTGCAATTACCAAGATCAGTGAAAAATACCATTACTGTCTGAGTTTTGTTGAGAATCGACATCAAAACACCATTGTCCTCGATGTTAGAGCATCGTCACCGCTGACTGAAAACACCATTGTCCTCGATGTTAGAGCATCGTCACCGCTGACTGAAAACACCATTGACCTCGATGTCAGAAGAACATCGACCCCGACATTACAATTTTACATCGACCCTACTTACTATTTACCTCTCTATCACTTACGACATTGGTCGATCTACAATTTTGGAACTGAGCATGAATAGGAAAAATTCTATATAATGCATTGATAATTCAAGAATTTTAGGATGTATGAAGGGTAAGTTCCTGGGCTTTACGATAGGGTATGAAAACAAAGAAGAGTTCCGAGTCATTTCGCATGAGATAGTTAAGGAGCGCTCATATGATCTTCCAGTCGAAGATGCCGATCTTATAGTAGATATCGGGGCACATATCGGATTGTCAATCATATACTTTCATACACGCTACCCTAATTCTCGTATTATCGGATTTGAGCCAAACCCCAAATTATTTACTATACTGAGTAGTAATATTCGTAATGCAGAACTACCAAATGTAGATCTTTATCAGGTAGCAGTCGGTACAGAAAATGCCCGAGCTCAGCTTTTCATTGACCATACAAAGAATAATTGGCAGTCAAATGGAAGTTTGTTGAGTGGCGGATGGAATGGTACTTTGATGGGAGGGTCTATCGATGTTGAGACAGTTAGATTAGAAGATCGTTTCGGTGATGAGATCATAGACATTCTGAAATTAGATGCTGAAGGATATGAATGGCAGATAATACGCTCATTAGGAAGTAGAATAGGGAAGGTTAGATCTATAGCTATGGAATTTCATGGACAAGGGAAAAATCGGTTGAAAAAGATAGTAAATTACCTGTCTGATCATTATAGAACAGTAGTGATCGAACAAAATGCTAGTATATCGAGCATCTCTACAGTTGATCCAACAAAATTGCTAATGATCAAGGGATTTGACCTAAAAAAGCCACAGTAAAAGTGAGATCCCGAGTATGATCCTGTATACACCAAATAGTGTCAGAAATCGTTTAGTTGAGAACTTCCTTAGAAACTTCAAAGCTATCAGAGAGGCTATGAAGGTTACGATGATACCGATGATGTACTGTGTGTTAAGCATGTTTCTATTATCTGAATCTTTGATAGCTTCGTAGAAAAAGGCACCTAAAAGAAGAGGTATTCCGATAAGAAAGGAAAAATCAAGTGCTACGTCTTTACGAACTCCACATAACATCCCTGTCATAGTGGTTATACCAGATCTCGAGGTTCCGGGTATCAGAGCCAAAAGTTGTGACATCCCTATTAAAATACTATCGCGTACGGAAACAACATCCCGAGTCATCCTCTTACTCCGGATCTCAAAATATTCGATCAATATCATTAATATTCCCCAAAACATAAGGTTAAAAGCTATTATTGCGACACCATAAAATATATCTTCAATGAATCCAGAGATGAGTACGCCTCCAATGATCGCTGGTGTAATTCCGAAAAGATATTTCAAGAACTCATCTTTATCTATTTTGAGGAGTTTCTTGATAGTTATGTTCAACTGATAACGATATACTACAATCAGTGCTAAGGCACTCCCAAGGTGTAGGGATGTCAATAACATTAACGAAGGCTCGATATTTAGGAATTTTGTGACTATTATCAGGTGGGCCGAACTAGATATTGGATACAATTCTGTGATCGCTTGAGTTATAGAAATGATCAGTGTATCGATATAGCTCATCGTTTTAAGGATCTAAGTTTACTTGCGGTTTCTTTGTACTGTTCCGGTGATATTCTATTTCTACCTACGAATAATAGGCCTAGCGTGACTAGCTTCGCAACCGATGCTCCAAGTATATTGTCATGTTTGTAGTAGAATAGTGCTTGTGAATAGATTGCTTGTAGCCACAACCAAGCCTTCTGATCCTGATGATCCTTTGAGGCTGTACCTATATGATGAAATGCCCTGATCGACGGTTCTATCAATATCTTCATACCTGTACTGCGGATCCGTCTACATAGGTCATGATCCTCATAGTACATGAAAAAATCCTCATCAAAGCCTTTAAGATCTCGAAAAAGATCTGCTTTTATCAGCATACAAGCTCCACTAACCGCCTCGACCTCTGCTCTGTTCTTGAATATTGTCTGACCATATCTCTTATCGATCAGTCCTAACTTACTCAGTATGACATAAAAAGGTAATAGTAGACCTGGTATCATATAAATAACACTCGCCTCATCTTCGTTATCGTTGTATAGAGAGGGTGCAACTACCCCCGCCCCCGTTTCTTGAGCGATAGAAACAAGAGCAGATATATCTTTTGAAGAGATCCGTGAGTCAGGATTGAGGATGAGTATATGATCATACTGTTTATCATGACTGTTTTGAAAGATCCTGTTATGAGCCTTCCCAAAACCGAGATTCTTATCTGAGGTTGCAAATGTTACAGTTGGGAATCTTTCTCTAAGATCCGATGTGATATCGATCTCTGAGGAATTGTCTAATATAGAAATATCCAGATCAATATCAGTTACAGGATCAGCCAGAAGACAATCCAAACACTCTGTCAGCTCTTTTAATGATTTATAAGCAACGACCTGAACTAAGATCGAGGCTTTTATTTCTTTATCCATTCCTTTAGTATAATATCAGGGAAATATTAATAATTGAATCACAGTATGAAACGTTCTTATCGCCAAATTTTGTTCTATATTATAGCAGTTGCCTTTATGTTGGCATTTCCTAAGTCCTCTTTTGCTGCTCCGACATTCAAATTCAATCCTACTGGTGGGTATGTTATGGAAGGCGACGAATTCACATTAGATATCTTGATCGATAGTGATGGGGAGGAGCTGATCAAAGCAAAAAGTGTGATAACATTTGACCCAACCCTTGTTGAGATAATTAAAGCAGAGCGAAACAATGCCTTATTTGATCAGTTCCCTGCTGACGAGCAATCAACTGACAATACAAATGGTGTATTGATGTTATCTGGATTTACTCAGTCGGGTGCTGGTGATCTGTACAAAACAGGTGCAAACCCCGATGTCTTTGCTAGGATCACATTCAAGACCCTTTGGGATGGTGTTGTCACTTTTGATTGGGAATACACAGGTACAGACGCTCCATTTAAGAGTGTCATGATCTCTGACGGAAGCCCTCCACAAAACATCCTCACCTCTAAGCCTGTTTCTGCAACTTTTACAATCCAAGATTCAACTGGTAATAGCGGTACTGGAAATTATGTCACTCCGATCACAGGTATATTTGAAAGTGATATGTTCTTACCCGGTTTTCTTGTTCTACTTGGTGGTTTGATGGTATTTACAGGGACAAACGTGGTTTACCGAGTTTCGAGGAGATTGATATTAATGCGTAGGCGTACACTTGTAGAATATGATCATGATGAGTAGAGAGAGGGAAAAGGTAGCAATTGTCCACAACTGGTATTGGAACTATCGAGGTGCTGAGAGAGTTTTGACTGCACTTACAGAAATTTACCCTGATGCCGATCTATTTTTTCTCTTTGGTGATGAGAAAAAGATCATAGCTAAATATCCTGGCCATAAGATTAGATTTTCATTCTTACAAAATATCCCTTTGATCAGATCGATATATAAACTCACACTTCCTTTATGGCCGATTGCTACAGAAGCACTGGATCTTTCAGAATACAGTTCAGTAATTTCCTCCTCTGCCTCTACTGTTTGGGGTGTTATCACACATCCAAATGCTACTCATATCGCATATGTGTATTCACCAATGAGATATCTCTGGGATCAAAAAGATATATATCTGAGAAATATGTCCAGACCGATAAGGATTTTATTTCGCACCTTTGCTCATTATCTGAGGATGTGGGATCTTGTAGCATCCTCTCGACCTGATTCGATAATCGTGATCTCCGAGTACGTCAAAGAGAGATTACAGAAATATTACAATAGAACTGCAGATAGAGTGATCTACCCACCATTGATAGACCTTGATGAACTATTCAATTATCCTGATAAAAAAAAGAAAGAGCATCTGGTAGTAGTGTCAGGGTTTGAGGAAAATAAAGGTGCTATAGAGGCTATAGAATACGCGATCCGTTCTAATGAGGTCGTATATCTAACGGGAGAACATTCGATAATTCGTAAGCTGAATAAAAGGTATTCAAAATACAAAAATGTTCACTTCACTGGATGGCTTGATAGGCAAGATCTTCTTGAATTGATAGCAGAGGCTAAAGCAACGTTATTCTTCGGCGAAGAAGATCTCGGTCTGGTTCCTTTGGAATCGATCGCACTTGGTACACCGGTGGTGGCGCTGGCAAGCGGTGGCGCGTTGGAAACGATCGAAGATGGTGTTAATGGTGTATTTATCGATGAACTTGAGTATAATGCTATCCATCTAGCTTTGAAAAGATGTGAGGGGATAAGGATCAATAGACGGATCGAAAGAGAGAGATATGAAAAGTTCTCGAACTCAAATTTCAGAACTGCGATAACCAAGGTTGTTAAAGATGCAAAAGCGCAGAGACAATAGTATTGTGGATATTGATCTATCAAGCGGCTATAATTTGAAGCCTCGATCTGTATGTAGTGTGAGGTATATGATATCGCAGATCTATGGTATCAGAAAGCGCGATGTTAGTTGAATTCTAAAGTGTGTCAGAACTGATTTAGTGTTTGGATAATTGTGAATAATTATGATTATGAAAATTAAACATATCGATATAACTCTAGATAATGCATTAAAGGTCCATTCTGTGCTGTACGGTGATCCAAAAGTAGCAAATACTTTGGTAGTTTTAATTCATGGTCTGGTAAATGATTGGGAGTCTTGGATGCCATTTATCTCATTATATAACGGAAGCGAGCTTTGTTTTCTTCTGATCGATCTACCAGGATATGGTGTTTCAGGGAAGATGAAACAGTATTCATTCGCGGAATATAGCCAACAGATAAGGAAAGTGGCTCGATCAGTTATAGATACGGAATTTTCGACTACACCTGTCGCATGGATAGGTGGGCTTTCATTGGGTTCAATGATCGCCATACAATGTTCTGCAGATTCTCCTGACCTCTTCTCTGGCTCGATACTGTTTGGTCCTTTGATCAAAAGTACATTGGAGGGACCTTTTTACAATGTGGTGGTAAGAAATTTCGGTCGAGTAATAAATAAGATCCCTTACTCGGATGCTCTGGTTGGAGTTGTCATCAGATCGGGGGTATTTCACTTTATTGGGTGGGTCAATAATACAACTAAAATGAGTTGGAGTGATTATAAGAAAGCTACGATCGCTGGAATGAAAAAGACATCGGGGAGGGCTTTTGCCCATATGGTTGTTGAAACGATCGAGTTTGATGGTCTGTCAAAATTATCTGAAGTTGCTCAAAGAAGTAAGGTTGTTGTATTGGCAGGTGAGAAAGATAGATTCTATAAAAGTCCAGCTGTGCTAAAGAGAACTATTGAGGGTTTGGGTTCTGGATCGCGATGCTCAATAATCCCAAATGTAGGTCATGTACTTGTCTATGAGTCTCCTGAAGCTACTCTGGCTGAGATGGTTAATCTTATTGAGGAGTTGTAATGAGTTTTATCATTATGGATTTTGATGGTACATTAGCAAATACCTTTGATCTTTCTTTGGATATTCTAAACGATATAGTTGATGATTTCGGTCTTCCGCATTTTACTGAGGAACAGATCGTTCGTGCCAGGAGTATGCATGTTTCTCAAGCGCTACGTGAACACGGATTTAAGGCAACACAGGTTGCTTTGGCTTCGGTCGCATTTCAAAGGAAGCTAGAAGCCCACAAAGTTAAATTGGTGCCTATAAAGGGGATCAAAGATGCTGTTTTGGAACTCTCAAAGTTGCACGATCTAAGCATTGTTTCTTCAAATAATACCTCATTCATAAAGGAGTTTCTTGAGAAATTCGGCATGAATTATTTTGATCCGATCGTTGGAGGTGTTTCACTGTTGGGTAAGTCCTCGAAGATAAAGAAGTTAGTAAAAAGTTTCCAGACTGATCTAGCAAATTGTATTTATGTCGGTGATGAGGTTCGGGATGTCGAGGCGGCGAGGAAGGTTGGTATTAAGGTGGTCAGTGTGACTTGGGGGTTTAATGATCGGAATTCTCTTGAGAAGGCGAGGCCGGATCGTATTGTTGATGATCCAGTTGAATTGATCCCGCTAACTTATAGTGCGATGGGTGGCAGTGGTACATAGGTGGCGAAATCTTGTCTAATAGCGATCTTATAGCGTTTACACTTTCCGAATAGGAGTTTTTGTATTACAACGTATTCCCAGTGATTCAAGCTGTTGCGGATATTGATCTTGAAATTCATCGTGTATTATATTGAGTGAATTCTTTTCATGAAATAAAAATAGTTCATTGCAACAGATGATTCTATTTTTAAGAGTTTTTCTTTGTCTTGATGGTTTTGCTAAGTTCATGATATTATCAAGGGCAAACTTGCCGAGATAGCTCAGTTGGTAGAGCACCTGCCTGAAGAGCAGGGTGTCCCCAGTTCAAGTCTGGGTCTCGGCACCATCCCGCTAACTTATAGTTGGGAAGGGTATAGTAACTCAAAGAAGGAAAAACTCTGCGGGAGTAGTTCAGTTGGCTAGAACGTCTCGTTGCCAACGAGAAGGTCGCGAGTTCGAATCTCGTCTCCCGCTCCAAGTATAACTTGAACCCCACATTTTTATGGTGGGGTTTATTTTTACAACATGAGTATGTAGAGCATGCAGTTTAAAATTCAGTCATATCTGCAACTCTTCCAGCAGTCATATGTACAAGAAATGCCTGTATTACTTGGTCAATTGTATACGAGTTTTCAAGTCTACTAGCTAGTTTGAGAAGCGCAGACCTGATTTGTTTCTGACTAGGTACAAAGCGGCCTCCAAATATTTGATGTGGCATTACATTCATCATGGTATTACGGATTCGATTCATCTCTTGAGTATTTCCAAAAAGCGATGAGAACCCAACCCAAAAATTGAATCCATTTGGATTCACTCCAAGCATTTCAGGAAGCATTACACTAAAAAAAACATTCCAGTCCTTATACATCTTTGAGTTGATAGTCGTTTCTATAGATCCTTCTTCGAAATCTATGATTGATGTATCAAGCCTGTCGTTAATCATAACTTGATTCCAACTAAGTTCTCCATGAGCGACTCCGATCAGATGCAAATCAATCAGGGTTCCTAAAGTGCTACGTATAACAATATCTCTTTCACTTGGAGAGAGGGTATGTAGTCTGTCTAATAGAGGGAAATAACCGTCAAGCCACTCCATTGCTAAGATTCCAGTGTTATTGGGGAGTTCATATGGCAGTGCTGTTGAAGGGTATCCAACTAGCCCTTTTGAATCTATATATCTTAGTACTCTAGCTTCATTAATAGCTTTGGATGGGAAATTATATGATTTAACGAATATTGATACTCCATTCGGTAAGCTGATTTTTGCTGTAGGATTTGAGGAAGTCCCGATTAACTGATAGCTACTCATGCCAGGGAATCTTCTACAAAAACTCTCTAGTCTACTAATTGAAGATTTATCTGGATCGGTCTCGAAATCTATAAGTTCCATCAATCTCACATTTGCCATATCAAAAACTCTACCGTATGTGGTTTGTTGGATTAACATTATATCGCTATCGGGAGAATGCGAGATACAAGTAACTGGTGTCGTTAAAGGCAATGTGTTGACAACTAGTGGCCTAAAAAGCATGTCTGGTGATATGTTGCCCATTTGAAAGTCCGAACATGCGACAACACCACGGCTATAGACTCTAATAGCTTCACGCTCTTCAACAGGGATAAGTCTACCTGCAAGCATTGAGCGTAAAGAATTTACATCATCAAGATATTCAGGGATCGCTAAAAATGATCTTAATCGTCTAGTTTTTTCTCTAATATTTTCTACTTTATGCATCCCGATATTGTACTATAGGTTAGTGCGGGGGTCCAGATTAAATATTTATTAGAGTATATAAGTAATCATCTATGACACATGATCATCTATATGCGAAAAAATGTTAAATATTCATATCTAAATATTGTTTATTTAATACAGACAAAAGGATCTATTGAATAAATGCTAACTTCAGAATTGGATTAGTTACTAGATTAATCATTTACATTCTAGTTCTAACTTCGTCCCATACCTTGCTCAGTAAAAATGACCCCGATAGGGGTCGTTTTTATTGAGCATTTTGTCATAGTTCGAACTCCATCAGTGCGAAGCACTGAGAGTTCTGAAAACATGCAGTACATGCTTCTGCATGTATCTAGCGAGCGTCATCTCGTTTCCCGCTTCAAAAGAAAAGTTAATCAAACATTCCATGAATCTATTTACACTAAACCATTTTACCGAACTACATTGGTTCGAGCTTTGTTCTACCAAACTTACTAACAAACGCAAGTGTACCATTACACCAAGTATATCTCGGTTCGAACCCAGTGTGATGTAGCTTATCTACATATCATAAATCAATAGAATTTTTCTTTGCTGTCATTCTCCAAAGTACATAAAACATTGAAGACTGTGTAATTAAGAATCGGAACAAATATTTAGTCATAGCAGTAATTTGTAGACGAATTTCAAATTATTAAATAACGAAAATACCGACTTTACTGAGTAAAATCAAAATTATATTTTAATTTGATTCATTATTATTGCTCCGGCAGCTCCCACAAACACAATCTTAGCTTCTGGACTAATTTTTCGTAGAGATTCTTCTTGTATACCCAAATTCCTAACTTCAGATAATGTTGTACTACTTCTCGCTTGTTCCTGGAGCCTCTTTAAGCTAGCTGTTGATACCCGAAATAAAAGAGGGTTATCATCAGTTGGAATAGGTTCTCTTAAAAGGTATGTCCTGAATACTGCTGCTAAAGATAATCTTTCTGGCACAGCACCTTGCAATATTAAAGTTTCAGGATTGCGCCCAGGTGCATATGGTAATTCATCCAATAAGTTCCAACCCTCTGCATACAGAGGGGACGTGGTGACCTTTGCAATTCCACCACTACTTGATTTTGTCACAAACTCAAATTCATTTGCCTCGAGACCTAGTTCTTCCTGATACTCTCTTAACATTGTTTCCTCAAGGGATCTATCAATTTTTGGTGCATGTTTTCCTCCGGGCGAGCCAACAATCCATGTCTCTCCAGCAGGACAATTGCCACTGAAAATCAAATCTCCATCTTGTGTTCGACATATCGACCCCGTAGTTAGAACTGGACGAATGATATTGTCACCAGCTTGCACTTGAGGATAATAATAATCGGGATTTATCATGATATATATTTATTTAGCCTTTCTCATTAACTAAAATACTAGCTTTCGGAAACTTCACTCCAGTGATCCGCTTAGCGTGACATACAATGGTATTAGGGATTAAACCTAGCCCTTGACTAAATTGTCCATAAAATCTACTATAATACTCTCACCAAAGAACTAACGCACCTGCAGAAACTCCAATTATCAATCCAGTATGTGATATTAATACTTCTCTATATGCTTCCACATCATACTTAAAAGTTAAAACATCTCCTCCATCCATTAAATAAGATCATTCTCTTTATTGTCTCTAGGTGTGTGTGGAATCAGTATGTCAGGATTGGAAACACCTAACTGTGAATTTACATCAACAACGATATCATCCCACCTCTCTTGTGATTTACCCCATGGAAATAATCACAATCTGTTGCTGTCTTCTAAACATTGACCAATTATATTCCAAAATTAAGTATTCATTGTTTCTTCATTTCTCTCAGTTATTCCACCATGCAAAATTTATCGTTCAGATTGATTATTCATCATTTGTTTTCAGCCATAACCTTTCTTTGGAAAGTTTTTAACGCCCGCTTCACAGAGTTGTCTACATCATATCTTTTATCTGAGTCAAAACGAAGAGAAGCTGGTTCGCTTATTAAGACCAATTTTTCTTCCGGTCGATCTGCTACAACTTGTAACACAGTAATCGTGAGTGAGTTCATCTCCTCGTCATAACAATAATCTAATACTTGTCCAGGTGCTTCAGATAGCTCCTGAGCAGAATCAGCTCCAATTTTTATTGCTTCCGTTTCATCTTTAAAAGGAAGTATAAATTGACGTTCATTATTTATTCCAATTACCTTATAGTTTATTTTTGCATTTGGTTGTTTTGATAACAATCCTGCAATTTGCCAATCCAAGCCCAACTTACTAATCCTTTCCAGATCAATGATGGGATCCTGATTAATAAATATTCCTGGTGCACCTTCGACAAAACTACTTGTTGACACTTGTTCAGCCAGTGTTGTTATACTTTCCGAGATAGTATGACCTGCAGCGGATAAAATTTGTGTTTTGAAGTTATTTGCATGAGAAACGCTTTCTATACGGTTATTCAGCTTGTTAACTATATCCTGGAATAATAAATCGTCAACTCTAACTTCGTTAACTAAATTTCCTTCAGATTGATGTTCATTTAAAATTTTTAATATATTCCGCATTTCTGATGGTGTGACACCTAACCCCATACAAACTTGTAAGAAAGTATTATATAAGTTAGTTACTAATCTTTCTTGTACAGATCCCTTTGATTTAGGAAACACACCAGAATATGCCGTTGTAATTATGGTACGAGCCAAATCCGCTAATTTAAAAACTCTTCTATCATTTTCGTTTTCTGGCTTTAAATTATTGATGCTCGCAATTTCATCTATTGGAAATAACGATGTCTGAAAGACATCTAGCTTATTTTCACGTATCGCTACAACCCGTTCTACACTTCCACCACTTTGTGCCATTGGCGGATCAAGCAATTGATCACCTGCTTGTGAAATAATCGTTAAATTCTGCAATTCCCAATTAATTGGTACTCCTTCAATCTCTGCATCTGCTACAAATTCTACTCGGTATCCAGCTCGGTTTGTTTTCTCAGGTTTGTCGAAATGACATTTATCATCCAATGTAAACGGCATATTCAATGTCTTAAGAGAATCTTGTGAAGCAACATCTTTTGGATGAACTCTAGCTACAATATTGCATGTATTCGGCAGTAAAGCATGTAACATTGAATTCACTTTTGAGATAGCATCGAAGGAATCCATTTTCCCCCAAAAGCCTAACATGTCAAACGTTTTCAAATGTCTCGTAGATTCACCAGCATCACACCAAATAGAGCTGCTTTGTTGCAGCTGCTGGTTTTTACCCCTCCTAATGCATCTTACCAAAGCCATGCTTGATTGCATTTGTGTGGGAGGTTCATTAACGTATAAATCCTCGTTTGCCATAGCACTCATAAAAAC
The DNA here is from genome assembly GCA_020632395.1 of Candidatus Nomurabacteria bacterium. NCBI lineage: Bacteria > Candidatus Nomuraibacteriota > Candidatus Nomurabacteria bacterium. The sequence goes on from JACKFQ010000001.1 coordinate 97,181, forward strand.
AAACTCAGTCTTTTCATATCCACTTCCTGGAAGTATTGATGTTTGTGTGACAAATTTAATCCCAATTGATTGTGCAACAGTTCTTAGATCATTTTGATTTTCTGGTGTTTGCATATTTCAAAATTGCATCAATTAGATTCGTATCAATTTGATAAGAATTAATACAAGAAATTATTAGGTCTTTGTCTTCCTTTGAAAATGACTCAATATTATCTTTATAGTGCTTCATACCTACAAAATACATATCATTCTGGATATTGACTAATCTTATATAGCTGTAAAGCATTTCAGAATAGTTAATCAACTTACTTATGTTATTTCCTTTCTCAAAAACTTTATAATGATGATTAATCAATTTAATAAGTTGTTCTGTCAGGTTTGTTTTAAATTTCTCAGGAATCTTTTGTAAGAAATTTCTAAATTGTTTTATTTGGCCATTTCTATCAAAAAGAATATGAGATCTTACAATATCGTCAAAAAATATTTCAGGGATATTAGGTCCTGTACTCCAAAATACTGTAGATCCGAGTACTTTGTTTGATTCTGAATCTGTAAAGCCTTTAATCTCGTCAATAAATTCCACTATACCCTTAAAGCAAAAACTTACTTCCTTTTGTAAAACATTATCAAAATATCTAACTACATCATCACTAAAGTAATATGGTTCTTTTTGTATTAAATGAGAAAGTGACTTGTAAATATCTGACTCAAGGTTGTCAACTATAATAATAAAATCAATATCATTAGCTTTCTTTTCGCCATACTTTGCAGCAGATCCGACAAGCAGAACTGAGTTCACAGAAGAATCTGCTTTTAAACTTTCAACAATTTGATTAATTCTTTTATTTTCTTTCATTAAAACTTCTAATTTGGTCTAAATTATTCTGCAACTGATGGTTATTGGAAACACCAATCAGTATTTTTATACGTTTATTACTTAACACTTCAATATTTTCTTCTAGAAAGTTTCGCAAAAACTTGTTTCCAATATTTTTTCGCTCAATAAGCTTGTAATCTGAATTACGAATTAAACGCATATCATCAATAGCAAGATCATTGATGTTTTTCAACAATAATCCTTGTAAGAAAATACTACGTAGTATGAAAGGTTGGGTAGGTAATTTCACAACAATTTCTTTTGCCCAAGAATTCATGTGATTATACGGCACCATCAACTCATCGACAACGGGAAAGTCTTTGGTACTACTAGTATTGTAATTATCAGGAAGGGAAATTCCAAACTTCAGTAACTTTCCTTCCCTTTTTAACTTTTCTATTAATTCTAATATTCCAGAACCCTCAAAATTGAATGATTTATGCCAATTATGTAAATATAATGTATTGATTATATTTACTTTAAGTGAATTTAGCGACTTATCAACAGCTTTCTCAAGGTAATTAATTGGATAGTATTCATCAATATTTGTAACTTGATCTGTAACCGAAAACCTACTTAGTGACGGAATTTTTGTATTTATCAACAGCTGATTTCGCTTTGGATATAAACCAATAACGTCTTCTAATTGACCATAAACTTGAGCAGTGTCAATTTCTCGTAGACCATAATCAATAATTTTGTCAAAAAGTTTATATAACTGGTCTTTTGACATATCTTTTTTATGCCACCCCGCACTTGAAAGCCCCCATGTACCAATTATCAACTTATCACTAGTTTTCATTATATTTTTTCCAGTATGAAAGGATATCTGTATTCATAACTTTTTCAACATTATTGTAATGACCTACAGTTTGTATAAATAATTTCTTGATTCTATAATCTTTGAATAATTGCGAATCATTAGTAGTTATTTTTACACTAGTAGTATTTTCCTTGACAGCTATCTCACACTCTAGATTTAACTTGTTTTTAGTTTTAGCAACTATTTCCTTTAAATTTTGTACATCTTTTATCAGATTTACTTTGGGTATTGTTAATACTACTTCTTTATCACTACCACCAGCAAACTCTTGTAAACAATGATCAAACTTTTCGGTTGCATGTGCTATAACGTGAGATGAGTGTATAAACAATGGAGTAGAAGAATATCCTAGTTCGTCCATGAATCGCCTCACTTTTTCAACAACATTTTCTGGTAAATCCTTTTCACCAGGCTTGTTGGGTAATAAATTTGGATCAAGTTTATTAATATCCTGCCAAGCAATTTTGATGCCAGGATCCATTCTTAAACCACCTACACAAACACTTTTTACAAGTGGTAATGATCTTTGCAATTCACTCCGTAAGATTTCTTCAGAATCATTTATCCCCCTAATTATCGGTCTAAGATGGTGCGAAATATATACACCAGATTGTTGTAAATCTTCCACAAATTTAAATCTATCTGCTTGATAGGATTCAATTTCTGAGGGTAGACCGCTTGATGTTACAGAAAGAATTATTGGTCCTTGCTTCGTATACTTAGTAAATAGAGCAGCCCACTTTTTGATATGGTTTTGATTTATACCTAATTTAGTTACTATCCATACGGGATTAGCTAAATTTTGTTTATGTCTTAATTCTTCAAGGATTTTAATAGTTTGTTCCTCTGATACAGGCGCAAAAGCTTCACTAGACCCAGTGGATATAGATATCACGGCTTCGTTTGGAAAAAATGTTGGATGCTTTATCAAGTTTTTAATTAAAACATCACCATCTACTTCTACTTTAGGTAAAGTCTGAAAGAGTTTCTGATCTTGGATATTCTTTTCATCATCAAATAATCCATCTACTTTATTGCTTAACCTCACACAATAAGAACATCTTAAAGGACAACCTTTAGTCGGATCTAACGAAAACCCAATGTTTGCAATAGAAATTCGCCTATAAGGGCTATCAGGTTCGTCGCTCAATGAACCGAACATCTGTTCATAAATATGAACTCCTAATCCCATATAGTTGTCATATTTTCTTTGTTCTTTTGGTGGCCAAATATATTTACTCATTGCAAAAAAGCTCCAGTTTGGGAGACTACATATATTACATGTATTAATCAACTCTCCTGTTCATTAGGATAAAGAAAACTTCTATTGAGTTGAATAAGGATATATATGATATATATCTCTTAATTATTAAAACATATCAATATATTTGTGTCAAACTATTTTTCTGGATTTTTTCAAGTCTGGCAGAAAGTAAATTTACTAGGAGATTAATATCAAGTTCTAAATGTGCTCAAATTTGTGATAATAATTCAACCATCCACTAACAATATTTCTCAATTCAATAATTGATTAAAAAATTTTAAATTTGAGTTATTCGTTTTTGGACAAAAAGTAGGGCAGTTCGGACTACATCTAATACCCCGCTCAGTAAAAATGACCCCGATAGGGGTCGTTTTTATTGAGCATTTTGTCATAGTTCGAACTCCATCAGTGCGAAGCACTGAGAGTTCTGAAAACATGCAGTACATGCTTCTGCATGTATTTAGCGAGCGCAGCGAGCGTCATCTCGTTTCCCGCTTTAACGCCTCCGGCATAAATCCCCGACCGTAAGGTCGATTGGGGATGAAGTTGCTCCTGAATCGTGTAGTTTGTAAAATGTGGAATGAAATTAACCCGCATCGCACACTGTGTGTACCATTGTGAATACCATATCGTTTTAGTTACAAAATATCGTCGCAAGGTATTTAATAACGGAGTTTTTGCTTATGTCGAGAGTAAGTTGGCGGAGTTTTGTAAATATTACCCACAGGTTAGTATTGAGGAAGTTAACCATGATGAAGATCACATACATCTTTTAGTATCAATTCCGCCAACAATGCGTGTTGGGAAAGTAGTCGGTTTGTTGAAAAGTAATACGGCAGTAGGTTTGAAGCAAAAATTCCCGTTCTTGAAGCAAGTGTATTGGGGAACAGATTCCATTTGGTCAGAGGGATATTTTGTAACAACAGTGAAAGCAAATGAGTCTGTAATTCGTAAATATATTATCCGTCAGGGTCAAGAAGATTCAGGACAAACTTTGTTTGAATAGCCGAAACCCCGACCGTAAGGTCGCGGGAGCGGCTTCATCAAACATTGCACAAAGCACTGTTTGAGCAAAACCATCACGAACTAGTGTAAACCAGTTTAAGCTTTTGGTTAATGTATAGAATAGGCTCGGGACTGGCCTGATTAGATTGTAATCGAAAGCACCTGTATTAATATCTCGTATCATTGTCATGAGGCTTGGAACCAGCATATAACCGAAAATAAAGAAGTTGAACGACGCTATCGTAATGAAGAATCTCATCATATTTTTGTCGTATGGGCCGATACTCTCTGTTGTGGTAAATATTATCTCATTGAAAATAATAACTAGAACGGCATATATCAGTACAAATACTGTTCCAGAGATGTTTTCAAACCAATAGGCGGTATCAACCTTAAAGTTGTACTCTAATGAGATTTTGATAAGTTTTAATTTCTTTTTCAAATTTCTAAATTCCATATGCTTCATACTTTCCAATTGATTTGCTCCAAAACAACCTTGAAGTTAATGTAATAAGGATTACCCAAAAGATCCCAATGCTAAGATCTTTAACAGTCGGTGTAAGCATACCTAACATCATAAGTACTGGTTTATATCCAACATATGATAGAAATGAATAGTCTAGTATTGTTACTAGTATATCCGGCATGAAATAAATGGGTATAAACGAGCCAGAAAAAATCCTTGTAGTATATTTGAATATCTCACGAAGTCCAAATATCTTTGTGAAATAGAAGGCAAATGAAGCGAGAATACTGTTTAGACCAATACCTATACCGATAGCAATTAGTAGGTATACAAGAAAAAATGGTATATGAACAAGTTTTAGCTGGCCAATAGCAATTAGTATCCCAAGTGCTGTAGTAGAGACAAATATTAGCGGCATCAAAGTACCAATGTTTTTTGAGTAAATATACAGTTGAGGATTTACAGGCTTAATTAGAACGTTATTTAATTCACCGGTATGAATCATTCTTGCAATCTTATCGCCTAAAGAAAATGTCTGTGCCATTATAAGGTCAGCAGTAGCATTGAATAGAATAAAGTATATAACAAGCTCGATAAGTGGTTTATCTCCTGTCTCCGAACCGATAATTTCCCAGAAAACTACGATAAAGAAAATCTGAAGAAGCCGTTTGATGAGAGTGAATAAGAATTCCATTGGATACTGACGATAGCGATAGAATCCGAGTTTTAGGTTCGCGAGATATTTTTGCATGGCTCAAATTATACCCCGATTTTATAGCTTATCCAAACAATACGCGGTAGCTTCGAGTTTTATATGATCCCAGTTCTGACATCATTCAATATCCCTGTACAGAAAACTTTCCAATATTGACTGACACAATTCGTCTTGGTTATATAATTTATATGAGAGCAATAATCAAAACTTTGTTAATCAAAATTGACTTTCTCATTGAAAGTGTTAAGAAAGTCGATAATCCTACAGAAATCACCCTCGATGTCACATATATAAATGGTGATTTTGGCAATTTGTGGTATTACTCCGGCAGAAATGATGATTCGAATGTATGGAGGTAGGCAATCAAAGGAGGTTGGGGATTATAAAACTAATGAAAATTATCTAGAAGATATTGGTTGGAAACATCAAAGCCTGGAAAATATTATTTCGACGAAGCTAGATAATAAAGTCTCAGTCTTTAGAAATAAGTCATATTTATATGTCATAAATAAATTTGCTAAAGGTTTCGCTGTTCTTGTTTCAATATCGGCGCCGGCACCTGATAACCTATCAGAAGACCAGATTTATGACCGAAAAGATAGCTTTTTACCGGAATTATCCGGTGTTGTATAATCATTAACTGATTTTAGCTGTCACATATATAAAAACAGTTGTAATAACTGGCGCAAGTGAAGGTTTTGGATTAGCTATCCCGAAAAAGTATGTTGCAGAAGGATGGTGTGTAATCAGTATCGCACGACATAAGAACCCACTTGAGGATGTTATCTCAATAGAAGCAGATTTAACGCCTCCAAAATACTGCATGAGTGAAAAAAGTCGCTCTCCACACACAGAAGCAATTTGTAAAATCGATGATATTAAAATAGTAACGTCAGAAGATTGGAAGATCTAAAGAAATACTTACAAGGAATCAAACAGGTTCGAATAATTTCTGCTGCTCCGTACGATGCAGATTCACTCAGTAGTGGCATTATTCTAAGAAAGTTTCTTGAGAATGAAGGATTCGATGTTACAAATCATTTCCCTCGAAAAGTTTCTGCTAAGGAGATAAGTTTCTTAGATTTTCTACCCTTCTTCAAATTGATAGAATTTGGCGATACAAGAGAGCTATTTAAAAATTCTACAGATAAAGAGATAATTATCATTGTCGATGGAAGAGATCTTATTCAGTTTTATGATCATAAAGATCGTTCAAAACCCGAACCAGATTTTAGTAGATGTAAGATCGTTAGGATCGATCACCATGCTTTACCTGAAAAGGAGGTAGCAGGACATGTCATCCAAGATACTGAAGTTTCATCAACAATAGAGTTATTATTGAGAGATATTATCCCAGTTCAAAGTTTAGACAGTGATCTTGCAACAGTTGCTTTTGCTGGTCTTATCGGTGACACTGGGAACTTTCGTTGGAATGTGAATCCGTATACTTTTAAACTCGCATCACAGCTACTTGAGAAGAATGTAGATAACCAGGCATTAGTGGAGCAATTGCTCGTTCTTAAGGATAAGCATTATATGGATCTATTGTCTTTCTGCCAAAAGAATGCTTTATATAACGAGGATATAAAAACAGCATTTTTACTGTTGTCGAAAAATGTAATAGAAGAAAACAATCTGAAACATAGTGACATACAAGAATTGAAATATTGCTTTGTGGAAGAAATTGGGAAAAGAGTTCGTGGATATGACAGGGGAATTGCTCTTATAGAGTGGTCTAAAACATCTGTTTTTGCAAGCGGGAAGTCTACTAATACAGTCTGCCTTCCTGAATTGTTTAGACACTTTGGAGGAAATGGTCAGGGGCACTTCAATTTTGCAGGTGCCGAATTAGAGACCAGCTTTAGATCAACTTATGAAGGTCTTTGTAAAATGTTGGCACAAACATACATGATGTAGGTCTTGTACTTTTAGCATTACAACCTCGGATCCTGGATCCTAACTTTCTTAAATCCCAAGGTCTCAAAATGAATGTAAAATGAATACGTATAAACAGCACAGATACTTTTAACGTATCTAGCAAAGTGTGGTGAACACCTTGGCTTTTGTATTAGGTTATGCTGTGTCAAAAGATTTATAGAGAACTAAAGAACTCCTCAAGCTCTAAACCATGTATTATCCGATGAAGGTTTGGTTAATGTTTTAATGCATTTTTCAAATGTAAGCTCACCACTATTGGATACATAATCAATATGTAGGATCTCTAAACGGGGAGTAAAACCCTTTTTCAAATTCAGATAATTATAATCGATTATGTAAACTATATTTTGGGATAAATATTTGGGAGAGGTAACTAAACTACCAAATAATAACCAGTCTTCCGTACCGAAACAATATTACAATTTGCATATTCTTTGAGGATATTTCTTAGGCGTTGCATTCGTTTATTCATTGCAGCAAGTGAAAACTTTTCAGAATTACCCTTCCACATGATATAAGCTATCTCGTCATAAGTTATAATATTTTGAAAATTGAGTAGCATTGTAGATAAAATCTCCATATCAGTTCGGTTATGTAATGCAATTTCATCTCCTGATGAGGTCAAGATTACGCCTAGAGAAGATAAATAAATATTCGCAGGTATATCAGCTTTGTATAGTTGTAAAAATTCACGTGAATTTACGATAGCCTCTAATGAAAATGTATCTTGTTTAGTTGCATTACTTGTGTAGTCTTTCGGTTTGCCGAGAAATGCATTATAGCAGGTCACATACGCTTCTATCATAGCCTCTCTCTGAGCCCATGTATATCTGCTATCTAATTTGTCTGTAAAGAATACACCAAATAACAACTCAGGAAGCTTTTCAACTGAGCTATCGGATCTTAAGTACACATATCCCTCATATCCATTATTCGATTGCTTAAGTTTCTCCCATGACCCAGCTGTGCCATAAGATCGTGTATAAATCTTAATCTTTATATGTGCTTCTTTTAGTTCAGGAAATAGTGACTCGATAAACAAAGTGAATGTCTCGGAAAAATTAGTAATATAAGTTGTAATCAGAGAGTTGGTCTGTGTTTTCTTAGATAGATTGAATGAAAAATCGAAACTTTTTTCAAAATATCTGTAGATATTTGATTTGCGGGGGATAATATATCCATCACGAGCATATCTTTTCAATTCAGAGATATCTGTTTTCGTGAATTTAATATGCTTTTCAGGAAATAGTACTATATTGGGAATTTCTGGAAAACGTTTTGTTACGGGGATGAACCCCCGCTTTAGATAGTTTCCAGATATAAGCCAGGAATACGATAGATAAAGGGAATCAATCTCACCTGAGTTGTCAGTAGCATCAGCAATTTGAAATTGTATTGTCATAACTCAAGAAATAATACAGTAAATATTGTCCATTTGATGTCCATAAATATTCAATATTATACCTTATAGTATGGTAATAAACTATATAGTTATACCTATGTTTTTAAATCGTGAGAACCAACCAGTAGTCACATATGAGGAACACGTCTCTGCTATAGTTGACGGTCTGATGAGAGAAACAGAACAGAAAGGACCTATCTACCTTGTCCCTCAGCTACCCCACATGGATCTGTTTACAGTAATTGGTCGTCATGCCGACCCAAACACTTTTTGTGCCACTGTACGATATGATCAGGATCGACCACCTGATGAAGATATTGGACAAATTTCAGTTGATATTGTTCCCCCAAATTCCAATGGAATGCAATATGAGCAAATATTGGTAGTTATGGATCAATTCCCTGATTTGACACCAGAAGTATCAAAAACTTTTTGGAATGCATATGTGTCCTCTATTGAGAGGGCTATGAATGCTTCAAGTGTCCCTATTACTACGATCGTTGTAACAGATCTCAATAGGGTTACAACAAGAATCGGCAGTTATGAAGCAAAGAGGAGAATGCGGAGAGAGCCTTTACCTGTAAGACCATACGATCAGATAGAAGATGTTCTTAAACGGGATTATCCTGAGTATTCCATCAAAATGGCATATCTCGCCACAGGTGGGAATGAGGTTCTGATGAGGAGATTGTTAGATAATCCCGGTGAAAAAGAAGATTTACTTATCGAATATCTCGAATTACTCATACCAGAGAGTCTTCGTGAGGAATTGCAACTATTGGGACTAAATTATCTCGATCTTGCAGTAGTTTATGGTTCTGGTTCTGCTTACTTGGAAACACTTATGACTCGAGGTGCAGATATAGATATTTTTAGGGTCCAACAAATACTACAAAGTTATGGCTTTGTTGCCAACTTACGAGCGCCACTTTTACCAGAAGTACAAATGCCTCTATTAGCTCAATTGCCAAGTGAAAGGGCTGAAAGATTAGTAGAAGCGAGGATAGAGAGTTTACAACAAATAGGTATGCAATTCCCAGAGAATACATTCAAAACGCTCGAGGAAATGATATTTCTTTATTTTGTTGCGGCCGTTAAAGAGTTAAATGTAAAGTATCTAGTCCTGCAAACGATTACGTCGGAAATAGAAAGATTAGGTATACACATGTATTTTATGCCTAATATCATAAATGATATTCCACAGATGGGTGTTATGAGAGATACTTTATTGAGAGAACTCAAAGAACTCATCAAATCTGATAACTAAACAGTAGTATGAGACACTTATTTGATCAATCAAAGTTAGACATTAACAAAAAGAAATGCACTGAATGGATTTATCGAAAAGTTTGATTTGTTTAGTGCATGTTAACCTCATGTATTACCAATTGAACAGGAAGGTGTTTGCGAATTGGGTTATAATGTGAAGATGGAAATAAAGAACGTAAAATTACTGAATGATAAAGATCTAGGTCTTACGTTAAGCATTGGTTAAGGAGTTGTAATCGTTAGTGAAGGTAAGGTGTTACTCGTAAGAGGAGTAGGGGGTTTGAATTTCAAGTTCCCTGGTGGACTTATTGAAGATTCTGAAAATCTTAAGGAATCAGCAAAAAGAGAAACTAATGAAGAGATAGGTTGTAAAGTAGACATTGTTTCTGATCCATATTTTTATATTTTCAAACCGAATGACAATTTAACTATCTTATTAGTTCATTATCAGGCTAATATTATTGAAGGTGTACCATCTCCAAACACCGAGATCGAAGAAGTGAAATGGTTTGATCTACGAAAACTTCCCCAAAATGTATTCGAAAATGTGAGTATTGTTCTGGATTCCTTATACAATGAACTCGAAGGATCGTGTGCTGATGTTGAGTAATGCACTATATTCCTCAGATATTATGAAAATAGAGATCATTGATGAAATGCTCCAGAGTATTCCTTAATACAAAACGGATATGAGGAAATGATTATGGGCATGGTATCGGGGACAGAACGATATAGACATTTAAAAATTCTCTATATCACTTCGTAGTCATTGAAATCCAAGTAAAGTTCAGAATCATTTTCAATAATACGATATTCAAAAACAATGTTTTTATGATGTTTTTCTGAAGGTACTATGATATTAGTTGCCACAGGGTTCAAAAAGGTAGCAACTTTTAGGAGTTTTTCAAGTAGATCTACTATATGATCTGATTGTCTACCAGAAATACGATCAATTTGAACCTCATCAGCTAAGCAACCCCTGTACACCGAATCTGCTTTTTCTAGATCATAGATATGATAGATTCCCTTTCCACCGATATCTATAATACTCTTAGTACTACCAGATAAGAATCTAGCTCCTATCATCAGCTTTTTAAGATTCTCATTTGATAATCTCGGATGTAGTAGTATTTGATCCGGGTTATTGAGCTCTTCCATATTTGCCTCGACGTCATCTACTATGCTTTCAGGATTTAAGGGAATAGTAATATTTGGAAGGCTAAATTTTGTAGTCTGTTCGAAATTGGATGTTCTGATCAAGAGTTCGTCAATAAAGGGATAATCAATTTGCTTCCACAAATTCAAACTATCTTGAAGTATCTCTGATAAATTGGAAAAGTTCGATCTCGAGACGACAGTAGTTGGGTTTCTGATCAATCTAATATTAAATCCATGGAACTCTTTTTCTAATATTTTGGTGATCTTTGTAATTTGTGTGGTAATTAACTTTGCCTTAGTGGCTTTTGCTGTTAGTCCAGTATCATCAATATATTCTATATATCCTGTTTTTCGAAGATCCTTTTGCATTTGTATCAGTTGGTATCTTAGTAATTATCAGTTCGATCTGTAATATGGTAAAATCTCTCAGCATTTTACTTTATTCTTGACCTTTGTGAAAGGACCTTTTGCATTTGGAACTGTCTATTCACGGAACCCACTTACAGGAGAGAAGAAGATATTTTGCTCACTATATACTGAAAACAGTCCTCAGCGTATTGACCAAACAGTCATTCCCAAAAAGGTGTTAGATAAAATTGAGACCGAGTTAAAGAATAAGGAAAGAGAAGTTGGGTTTATTGTCGAAGCATTGATAATTTTTGATAGGGGATACGACAAATACACTATCAAACAATACATTTCAGCAAAGATCGAGTATACGCTCTATCCCAAAGTCCTAGTAGCTTTTCTAGAAGAAGGCATGATAAATGAGCAGGAACTCATTCGTAAGATCCCTCTAGATATCATATCTGCCTGGTTCACCAGTCAGGTGATCGATACCCTAGGAGCACCAAAGCTTCTCGAAGCAAAGTCATTGAGTCCTGGAGCAAGTATAGGGATGATCGCTCACTCGCGTTCAGATGTTAAACATCTTCTTTCTGAAGGTTTAACACCAATTTGGGTTATCGGTGAGGTATCTACTGAAGATCTAAAATACTTTAGTAAAGTCGGTGGAATTGTTCTTACACAATCAGGTGTGACCTCTCATGCAGCAATTGTCGCAAAATCAACAGGTGTCCCAACTTTGCTAGGAGGCGAGGTGTTGCTAGATGAGTCTTACAAAAATAGGTTGGTAACAATTGACGGGAATAACGGTCTCATTTATGGAGGTAAAACAATAATCAATGGCAACAACAAGGATCAGTATATTAAGCAAATATTGAATATTGCTAAAAGGAACTGCGGTTTTATCATCAAGGCAAATGCAGATACCGGATATGAATATAAAAAAGCTCAAAGTTACTTGGCAAAAGGGATCGGATTATGTCGTACAGAACATATGTTTAAGGATCCTAAAAGAACTTCGCAAATAAGAACACAACTTTTTGCAGAAAATAAAGATCTGAGAAATCTAGATCACATCCAGAGATCACAACAACAAGATTTCCAAAATATTTTCGATCAGAATGATGGAGAATTGATTGTAATAAGGTATCTTGACGCACCACTTCACGAATTTTTGCCACATTCGGAGAAAGAAAAGGACGATTTTGCAAAAGTCTTGAACATAACTAGGCCTCAAATAGATCGAATTATTAAAAAATGGACCGAAAAAAATCCGATGTTGGGTTATAGAGCTGCTAGGATGTTGTTGTTAAATAAGGACTTTGTGATCCTGCAGACCAAAGCGATCCTGACCGCGGCAGAAAAATATTTTCAAATGAACAATGCAGTGCTACGACTTGGACTAGAGATACCATTAGTGATCGGAGCAAATGAGGTAAAGGAATTTAAAAATGTAATTAATCAGTACATACGCAAAAAAGATATTAATAAGAAAATCAAAGTTTCGTTTGGGGCTATGATCGAGACTCCGTTGGCGATCACAAATATTGCCGAAATAGCAAAAGAAGTGGACTTTATCTCATATGGCACAAATGACTTGGTGCAAACATATTTCGCAATATCGAGGGATGATTCTGACACATTTATTGAATCTTATGTCGAACAGGGATTCTTGAAAGTAAATCCATTTGTGAATATTAGTGGCACAGAGATAATTGAAATACTCAAGCAATCTTCAGAAAAAGCCAAGTCTGTGAACAGTGATATCATCATCGGGCTTTGTGGTGAACAGGGAAGTAATCCAGAAACAATACAAGAGTTGGTAAATACAAAAATTGATTATCTAAGTGTAAGCCCAGCCTTAGTACCTATAACATATCTGGCTTCCGCAAAGGCTTTTGTACAATAGGGTAATGTATGGGTAGTATATCTTCGAACCGAGCCTTTCTTTATGATGTATGTTTCTTTCAGGATCTCCGATTGCAGATATTGAAAATATGAAATAAACCCCTTGACCTTATGGTCGGGGTGCTACTGCTGTATCAGTAAACTGCTCTCTCAAATGGAAGAAAGCTGATCCCCTTCGTAGAAAGTTCTTTATCGCTTAAGCCAATGGAATAACCCATCTCCATGATAGCTTCTACGGCTTCTGATTCACCTTTCTGTCCGCGATACTCGATCTCAACACCAATCCCAGCGCTTTTGATCTCATCAATACAGATCTTGAAATCTAAATACGAGTAAACGACTCGATCTTTATCTACAACTACGTTCTCTTTCATGCCGATGAGCTCAAAGAAACGCTTCATCTGTACATAATCCTCAGCATCTAGCTCTAGCTCTTCGTGAATTCCATGATCGCTAGCTTGTGTGAGCTTCTTAGCAACCATTGTAGTTGTGATATTACCAGAGTAGTCATTGTCCGTTTCTCTTATACGCAAACCAAAACCTTCATTCCCCTTGAACCAGGATGCTTGTTCATCTGAACTCATGATCTTGTTTGGAATAAAGTAGTGATCGATCAAATGCGCGTGGAACGATACTTTTGCTCCTGTATCTACGAGCTTTTTCTCGATTCTCCGTCTTTGCTTTGGTGTGATGATGAATTTTCGCTCGATCTCTGTGATGACCTTACTTGTTGTCGTTATATCGACAAATCGATCCAGGTCTGAACTGCTGATCCTAATGTTTCTTCCGACTTTATGACTCTTTAGTTTACCCTCTTTAATATATTTTCGGACTGTTTGCCAATGAATGTTCAGATAATGAGCAGTTTCTTTTATTGTGAGTAGTTGTTCCATCTTTAATTATATCATTAGAATACAATAGAAACTAGACATAAATGATTGCAAGTGATACTGTGTAGCTGTCGCAAAAAGAGAAAACTTCAAATTGATCACGGTAGGTGGCTTAAGCAGATCCGTTTTCATAAGGTAATGTGGAATAGGTACTCAGTATTCCCAGCTTTTTTCCCTACAATAGGCGATCTGACATATCCTTGGATATTAAGGCCAAGACTTGTTATTTTTGTTATCACAATATCGATAACTTCTTGGATCTTATCGTCGTGTAGTTTTCCTTCTGACAACCAAATATTCGGTGATTCGTAATGTAGTTTTACAAGAGAGAGTATTTGACCATCAGATTGTAACAACTTGATTGAATTCGGTAAGATCTTTTCCTGCTTTGTCCAACTGACATCTATTGTTACTAAATCCATTTTTTCAGGAAGGCTTACATGCATTGCATTAGTTCTTTCCATCACTACAACCGTAGGGCTATTTCGTAGTTTCCAATCAAGCACACCATAACCTGTGTCTATGGAATAAACCTTTTTTGCGCCATGAGCTAACAAACAATCTACAAATCCGCCTGTATTTGATCCAAGATCAGCACAAACAAGCCCATCTATCTCAACGTTAAAGTACTGTATCGCATGTTCTAATTTTTCACCTGCCCTTGAAACAAATCTCTTATGCTCAGTCATAGATCTTATTTTACCATGCTCAAATAATGAGTGTGTGTATCTGGTACAATGGATCTTCTAATCTGATCAGAAATATTCATGCGTACAGTCCTTATCACAGGTGCAAGTGAAGGCTTAGGTTTGGCTTTTGCAAAGAAATATCTTTCAGAAGGTTATCAGGTAGTAAGTGTGGCTCGTCACAACTGTCCTGTAGATGGTGTTCATTCACTTCTTGCTGACCTTATCAAGCCAGAAGATATTGATCGACTATCTGATGAGATCCATACCAGATTTCCTGATGTTAGCATCCTAATAAATAATGCTGGAACACTATTGATCGAAGAATTGGGAACTTGTGATTATCAAAAGACGTTAGAAGTTATTAAATTAAATCTAATCGCACCACTGATCTTGATTTCAAAATTGAATGACTTGATCTTAAAGAATGAAAGTGACATTGTTAATATTTGTTCTACTTCAGGGTACAAAGGCAGAAAAGGATGGGGTGCATATGGTATGTCTAGGTGGGGTAATCGTGGACTTCATGAAAATTTAAAGGAGGAGTACCATGACACAAAGGTTCGAGTTATGCTTTTTAGCCCACCAGCTCTCAAGACCGATCACTTTCTCAAAGCTGGTATCAAGGTAGATGACATGAGTGAATTCTTGGATCCAGCAGTTCTAGCTGATACCCTTTATGACCTAACAAATTCACCCAAGAACATGCAGGTCGGAGAGATCATTATCAATAAAAAGCCTTTGAGCCCATCCCGCTAACCTATAGCGACACCGTATCTTCTTGGGGAGAAGGTGTCTTCTAATTAGTAGGAATAAAACTTATTTCCCTTACGCGCTATAAGTTAGCGGGATGGGATATAGTCCATAATGTATACCACCCCGCAAATATGATGCAACCCAAATAGAAAACATTTCAGAGGGATGCACAAGGTACGGCAACAAAGCCATCATCATACTACTCCATACCTTGTGCATTAAAATATCACCACTAGTAACCTGCTTGTCTTTACGACATAATTATCTACAAAATAAATACTGGAAAAAGTAATACTTTTCCCAGAGAAACGATAATTTCCATGTCACTAACGGATCCTTATCAGCCCCTCACCAACTCTTGTTACGGCACCTCAACCTCCCAACTATCCATATCTCAAAAGTGATGTGTAATAAGTAATTGAAATAGGATATGATTGGGAGGAACATATAGAGTGGTAAAAAGGCATAGTATCTGAACTTTCCTAGAGGTTAGGATCGGATTGGTTGTAATTTGTCTTTCTGTATGTGCACCTATTTAAACTATAAGTTAGCGGGAAAAAACGATCCAATACACCCTCCATCGAAAAGAGTACAAATTCGATGTTCCTTTCGATATATTCTCTACATATCAAGTAGATGTTGGCTCTGATCTTCTACTCGACACGATGTTTCGTCGTGACCCAATCAAGATAAAAGTCAACAAAGCCTTTGATCTGGGAAGCGGATACGGGGCATTAGGGATAGTCATAGCTCAAAAGATCCCGAGTGCACATCTCACAATGGTAGATAAAGACCTTCTAGCAATAAGATATGCCAAAAGAAATGCCGATCTAAACAGCGTATCGGATAGGGTTGATATATTCGGAAGTGTCGGAATTGACTCGATCGAAGAAAAAGATTACCAACTTGGAGTAAGTAATATCCCAGCAAAGATCGGTGATAGTGCAATAGAGGAAGAATTCATACTAAAACCGATAAGTCTCCTAAGTAAGGGAGGAGAGTACTGGTTTGTTGTGGTGAATGCATTAAATCGCATAATTCCTCGAATAGGTAATAGTAACCAGATAGATCTAAAGCAGATCTCTAAGCGTGTCGGACATTCTGTATATCGCTATATAAAAAAATAGGGCCTGTTAGTATACATAAACATATAAATAGGACAGTTTGCCCAGAAGTCTGTCGAGACGATCTGTTCTAAACTGTTCTAATTGATACGGTATGGCTCGATCCGTTGTAGCTCTCTCCTGCCATGCACAGAGTCAAATGTAGAAGTCATATCTGTCCCGCATTGAAAGATATCTCCCCCAGAATGTTGTCTCCTGAACGGTTGGATGTCGTATTGAACCCCTTTCACAGTAATGATACATGTGTCAAGAGCAGGAGTTGGTTGTGGTGTTGGAACGTTACTATTATTGTTGGGTTGGGGATTGGCACTATCTTGAACATTGTTCTGCTGTATGGGATCGTTAGTTGTACCAATGTTTTGAGAGGAGGGTGAAGAACTGTCTAAAAGATCCGTAACGACAGGTTTCATCAGAACCCCACCAATCACAATCAGCAGACTGATCAAAGATGCAGTTATAATAAATTTTGGAATACTCATAGCGTTTTGAAATCAAATTCTTCAAAAATTATTCTATCGCTCTCTACACCAATATCTATTAGATATTGGTAGAAAGTATCTAATAAACTCCTAGGACCACATAAAAAATAATCTGTTTCCAACGGTTTACTTAGATGGTCTACTACACTTTTCGGTTGAAGATAACCAAGCTCGCTTGTCACATGTTTAGTGAAGTGGATCTTAGACATACCTGATGTCATCTCATGTATCTGCTTGTCAAATAGGTCTTCTTCTTGTTTCTTAACTGTATGAAAAATGTAGGTTTGTCGTCGCTCTCCATTTGTGTGTATATGCTCCAACATACTCATGAACGGTGTGACACCAATACCTCCTGCGATCCATACAGCTTCATCAGTTTGGTCGAAATATCTCTTTGAGAACTCTCCGTGTGGTTCCGTCACCAAAGCAATATCGTCAGTAGAAAGCCTCTCTAATTGCTCTGTGAAATCCCCCAAACTTTTTACAGCGATATGTAGCTCATCGTTTGTCGACCGCAAGATACTAAAGGGATGGGATTCTGCAGTGATGTTAGGGTCTTTGCTTAAAAACTTGAAAAATGCAAATTGACCGGGTCGGATCTTGAGGGGTTTAGAAAGTGGGGTCATTTTTATCTGAACGATATTTTCCTTCTTGATCATCTCAGTAACTTTGTACCGATATTTGAATGCACTACGTTCATATATAAAGAGCTTATAGATCCAACTGATCAAAGCGAACATGAATAATAGGATGAACCAGCTCCTCAGCAGTAGACTCTCTGATATATCACTGCTGACTGTGAAAATATGCAATGCAGAAAGTGCTATCATTACACTTGTGATCTTATGTACGATCTTCCAGCTACGATATGACAATCGTATATATATCGTTGTCACGATCATGATAATAAGTGCATAAAATGCTAATATCCCAGCTGTGTATGAAAGGTTAGTACCCGGTATCAGATATTGATATGGATCAATTATGATCGATACAGATCGCAGGAGCAGTGTTCCTAGATGGATTACGATAGATGTAGTAGCGATCACTCCAAGTGTACGATGCTCTCGATACAACTTGTCTTGTGAGCCTATAAACATCTCAAGGATCCTTGATCTGCTAGAGAGGATCGGTTCAATTACAATTGCAGTTGCACCTACCATTGCAGATAATTGAACGATAGACCTAAGCACATTATTTGATATATCACTGATAGATCCTTTTGATAATAACCACAACAATGCAGTCAGCAAGAAAGGAGAGTATACAAAGAACTTTATTCTTTTCAAAATGGATTATTTATGTAGATCTTATGCATAGAGTATATAACAACATTGTGAAGAGAATGTGAAGTAATCTATTACGATCAAACAATGCTGTAAATGTCGTATGGGGCTTGATAAATACGCATAGAATAAGTATAAGTATATTATGAAGATAGGGGTAAAAGGAGCAACAGGTGAATCAAGCAAGGTATTTATCGAGTTGCAACTTGAGGATGCAGGTTTTGTTGGTTGTGAATACGATGTGTCTTTGAAAAAACTTAAGATTCCTGATATCTATAGAGAGGAGTTAGATGAGATAGCAATGTCGATCGCCGAAACTGGTGATTATTTACTTGAACTTGATGATTAATTCATGAAGCGTGTAAAATTACTCGGAAAATTGGAACAGAAAGTTATGAATGTCTTATGGTCATGTAAATGTTCCATGACACCTAGAGAAGTGCTTGAAACATTGGATGATGGTCATGCGTACACAACCATAATGACCATCATGACAACTCTATATGAAAAAGGATTCCTTGAAAGAGATCAACAGGGTAAGGGATATACATATTCCGTGAAGAGTACGATGGAGGAATATGCAAAGAATCGTCTATCCAGTCATTTTGATGAGATCCTTAATAATTTCGGTGATATAGCAGTTGCCCAATTCGTACAATCCTTGGGAGATGATCCAAAGAATATGAAAATATTGCAAGATGCCATCAATAAAGCCAAAAACAAGAAAAAACAGTAAATTTACGCCCCTAATACTTATCGCATTTCTATCCACACTAATTGGGTTAGTATCCTATCTTGTTGTTCTGACAGCACTGATCTTCAGGTCATTCATACTTTCTGAAAGTGTGATCGAGGGTAATTGGAAGGAAGTAGGGCAGATGTGTATAAATGCATACCAACAAGTCGGAGGTACCGGATTGCTATTTTCAATAATTTTCACTTCAGCCTCTATACTTTTACTACTAAAAACGATCAGGGCGATATATCGGACAATTTCATGGTATCTGATCACAGAAAAGCAGATACGAAAAATTAGCGTAATTTCAGAGATATCAGGTGTAAATGTATTTGAGGGGGACAAACCATTTGCTTTCACTGCAGGTTTGTTATCCCCTAAGATCTATATATCAAATTGGTATCTGGAGAACTTGGATCAAGAAGAGCTCTGCTCTTTGATCTTACATGAGAAGTATCACCAAGCCAATCGACATCCATTAATGATAGTTCTTGATAGATTGACAGCTGAGATAGTCCCGTTTTATCAGGGATCTGCTACATTTCGAACGTTGCTAGAGGTGTCAGCCGACTCATATGTCAAAGATCAACAAGGTGATGGATTATCGATCTTAACTGGCTTGAAAAAAAGTTTAGAGTGGTCAGATCCATCTCGGATATCAAATTTAGCTATAGCACCATCAGCCTATGGTCATCTGAGGATATCAAGTATATCTGATGGTGTACCGAGGACATTCATTTTCCGAACAGTCCTAAACCCACTTTCAGCTATGTTTGTATTACCCGCATTACTTATGCTTTTGAATTTCCAATCAAGTGTCAGTGGGGTTTATGCTGCTAGTTCATACCCTGTAGATTCTTCAGAATGTAGGCAATATACAGAGATAAATATGTCTAGGGAAGTACAAACACTCGAGAGATTTTTCACTCCGATCAAAAAATGATTGACATAAAATCGAGTATCTACTATACAAGTAGTAGATAAAATTTTCAGGAATTTAATATATGGCTAAGTCCATGAACGAATCTGAGTCAACAGATGGTGTGATCACTATCGATGTGAAAGCATTAATGACTCCTTTGTCTATAATCATAGGTGCTGTGATCATCTCTGGGGTGATCTTCGTTACCAGAAATGACGGAAACGTAGCTGGTACAGCGATCAACACAGGGTCTGAAACTGGAGGAACAGTTCCAACAGAAGATGTACAACCTACTTTAAACGGTAGTACAACCCTTGATGATGATCCTGTGATGGGAGATCTTGATACTGCCAAGGTTGCGATCGTAGAATTTAGTGACTATGAATGTCCGTTTTGTAAGCGACATCATGAAGAAACAAAAGATCAGATCATCAGTCAATATATCGATACAGGTGATGCTGTGATGGTGTTTCGTGATTTCCCCTTGAGTTTCCATGATCCACTCGCTACACAAGAAGCAATGGCAGCAGAGTGTGTGCAGGATCTTGCAGGTGACGCTAAGTATTATGAATATGGAGATCTGATCTTTGGTGCTACGAACTCGAATGTAGGATTAGACCCAGCAGAACTATATACCTTAGCAGGACAAGTTGGTGTTGATGCAGATGATTTCAAGAAATGCTTAGATTCCGAACAGTTCAAAGACGAAGTAACCAAGGACCTTGCTGATGGTCAGGCAGCCGGTGTGACCGGTACTCCTGGCTTCATAATCGGCAAGCTCGATAAGGATGGAAATGTCGTAGGAGAGGTTATCGCAGGTGCACAGCCATTCTCAGTGTTTCAAGCTACAATTGAAAAATATCTTAAGTAGTTTTTAAAGACAGGGCTTTGATCTAGTTCAAAGCCCTGAATCTCTAATTTCAATCAGATCTTGATGGAAGAACTAAAAGAGCGATTAAAACCTGTACTAATTGTAGTAGGTCTATCAGTTGTAGGACTACTGTTTGTGGTCCTATTAGGTAGTTCAGGAGGTAGTAAACAGAAGGTTGATGACGGAATTTTAAAAACTGCTGTATCAGTAGGTGATAAGGCAAGAGGTAAACTTGATTCGAAAGTGGTAGTAACAGAATTTGCAGATTTCCAATGCCCTGCATGCAAGACATTTTCACCTGTATTACAACAGTTATTTGATGAATACGGTGACAGGGTAGCATTCCAATATCGGCATTTTCCTTTGTTGAGCATTCACCCAAATGCTAATGAAGCCGCTAGAGCAGCACAAGTTGCTGCAACAGAAGGGAAATTCTGGGAAATGCACGATCTGCTGTATGAGAGACAATCTGATTGGTCTAAAGTGAGTGGTTCTGATGCTGGAGAGATCTTTGCTGATTATGCAGAGGAACTTGATATCAATAGGGATTCTTTTGTTGAAGCTTACAACAGTGAGGAGATCATAGGTATTGTAAATTCTGAGCTGGATCAGGCAAACGAGTTGAGATTAGAGGGTACTCCGACTGTATTTGTAAATCAGAAACAGAGTAGGTCTCTTTCATATCAAGATATCAAAGATCTGATTGAGCTTGAACTTTCAGCGGTATCAACAGATGAATAGGTATCTTCTATACATCGTGATCATCTTGGTGGTAATTCTGGGTGGAGTATATTTTTTCAGACGAGATAAAAGTGCAGTAGCGCAAGATGTACATTATCATGCGTCATTCCATATTTTAGATGAGAATTCTACACCTTTAGATCTTTCAGGTATTGAATATATGTCGATCTCCCCTTGTGGAGATGAGGAAGAGGCACATGATGCTGAAAAAGGGGAGGTACATCTGCACGATAGTATTGGTGATATTGTTCATGTACACGGATCAGAAATGGAATGGGGTGATCTGTTCGAATATCTGAAGATCGATCCTACGGGATATAACGCTATTATCAATGAAAATCTGTATACAAATTTTGATAGTGTGGTCATAAACCCATATGATCGCGCATTATTCTTTCAGAAGGGTGATACTGTAGATTCTACTCTTTTCAACTCTGTCCCAGATCGAAAGTACATTGAGAAAGTTGAAGAACTATCCGAAACATGTTCATCAACTTCAGGTTGATCTTCCATAGGATCAAATCCTTGAACCTACCCTCTAGCCTGTTTACCTCTGCTATGGTAAATTAGGTTAACAATGTTTATTCATACAAATTATGGATGAATATCAGAGATATCATGTCAAAGGCGTTAAAGATCCTAAGGAAGCTGATTATTTGATCAAGCTCCTAGAAGAAGCTGGCTACTATCAATGTGAATTTGAGATGAGTAGTTCTGAGTTATATATCCCTATAGCTTTTGCAGATATGATCGATGATATCGAAGAACTTATGCTTGATAATGGTATCGAACTACTTGAAGATTGAACCCTGCTTCCAACGATATTTTCACCAAAGATCCTTATTATGAACCAAACTTAATACGCCATGCGTAAGTATGGTGAAAAAGTTTAGTCTCCCTTCGCGAATCCAATGCTCGGAAAAACGGACATATAACAAAAATACCCCGAACGTAAAGTCGATATATTTTTATAAGCTTGTTTTTTGGTTGAAAAAGAAGTGTAGTAGGTGTAGTATTACACCTGTACAAGGTGTATCATTTTAATGATAAAAGAGAATATGAAAAATAATTCCCTTACTCAAAGGCAGAGGAAGCTATACAACATTATCGAAACGTATATACGGGATAATGATAGTTCACCAACTCTTTCAGAACTTATGGAAGAGATGGGGATAAGTACCAAAAAGGGTGTAGCATTTCATCTTGATGCGTTGGAAAGAAAGGGGTATATCACTCGAACAGGAGGTTCGCGTGGGATAAGGTTGATAAAAGATATGTCAGGTCAATTCGTACCTATCGCGATAATTGGGTATGCAAATGCCGGAGAACCTCTGATCGATGCTCAGGAAGAATTCATTGGTGAAATAATGGTTGAGGAAAAGATAATCCGTCCAAGACGTAAGGTTTTTGGTATAGAGTTACGGGGAGATTCTATGAATCAACGAGTGATGAATGGTGTGAAAATGGATAATGGGAATTATGTGATCGTAGCAAAAGATGTAGCTATCAATGACGGTGATGTAGTTATAGCTACTATAAATGGATCGGCTACAGTAAAGACTTATCACAGGAAAGGTGACATGTTGATCCTCTCCCCTGAATCTGATAACCCTATACATCACCCGATATACATGAGTTTTGATACTGACCTGATACTGGGGAAGGTGATCACAGTCTTGGATAATCCAGCACATCAAGGATAGTCGTATTGGAGAATATTAGATCTTAGGTTTTAGTAAATGAGCGAGGCAAATTCGTTACCAAATCTTTATATTTCTGTCGTATATGCAGGCTTCCCTGGAACTGCAGATGATATGATCGAGACCCCCCTTGATCTTAATGAATATGTAGTTAAACATCCCTCTGCTACATATTTTGTACGAGTAGTTGGTGAATCCATGAAAGGAGTTGGGATCATGCCTTCGGATATTCTTGTTGTGGATCGATCGATCTCTCCCTCTCGGGGAGATGTTGTCATAGCTGCAGTAAATGGTGAATTTGCGGTCAAGAGATATCTTCCCGAACAGGGAAGAGTTGTTTTACGATCGGAAAACCCTAAATTTAGGGATATGATAATAGAAGGGAGTGACGAGTTTCAGATCTGGGGTGTAGTAACGCATTCACTGCATCATCTAAGGTGATCTCTAAGGAGGTGTGTATGTTCTATGGATTGATCGATTGTAATAATTTTTTTGCATCTTGCGAGAGAGCGTTTAGGCCCGAACTAAAGGATCGACCAGTAGTAGTGCTTTCAAATAACGATGGCTGTGTCGTTGCTCGTTCACAAGAAGCAAAAGCATTGGGTATACCGATGGGGATACCTTTATTTAAGATCAAAGATCTAGTTGAGGATCAACGGGTAAATGTGTTTTCGAGCAACTATACACTTTACTCCGATATGTCGAGGAGGGTTGTAGATATTGCGAGGGAAGAGGTCCGAGATCTGGAGATATATTCGATCGATGAAGCATTCTTTACGTTGAATTCCATCTCCCCCAATTTGGTCAAACAGAAGATGAGAGAACTAAGAGAACGGATACTTAAAAGTACCGGTATACCGGTCTCCATAGGTCTTGCAAAGACAAAGACCCTTGCCAAGATCGCATGTGAAAGATGTAAAAAGGAATCTACTCTTGATGGAGTTTCCGAACTGGTGACTCCTACACAAGAATATACGGATCATATCCTTCGTCATACAGAACTAGAAGATATATGGGGTATAAATCGCCGCTGGGGGATGAAACTACGTATTTATGGTATAGAGAATGCTTACGATCTGGCTAATTGTGATGGTTTGTCACTTAGAAAGCGGACAAATGTGATGGTCTATAGAACACATCTAGAGCTTCGGGGATATTCGTACTTTGCTTTAGAAGGTATTCCAGTACCAAAGAAAACTATTGCATCGACCAGGTCATTTGGACGCCCGGTTGTTGATAGAACAGAAATGCGAGAGGCGATCGCGAAGTATGTTGCGACTGCTTGTGAGAAATTGAGGAGGCAGAGGTCTGTTGCTTCGTCGATATATGTATTTTTGCATACAAATCCGTTCCATAAGGATAAACCTTTCTATTCAAACGGTTGTACCGTCAATCTAGCTCAACCATCCTCAGATACCAGAGACCTACTCAATTCTGCTTTGTTAGGGATGGACAGGATATATATAAATGGATATGCGTATAAGAAAGCCGGGATTATCATCTCAGATATCACGCCTCTTTCTAACTTGCAGTTTTCACTTTTTGAAGAAAGGAAGATCCGACATAGATCCGAGCAATTGATGGAAGCTGTTGATGATGTGAATCGTACATGGGGACGATCTACCGTCAGATTGGGAGCAGAAGGTTTCGATCAAAGTTGGCATATGCAAAGAAATCTGTTATCAAGAAGGTATACAACATCTTGGAGTGAACTGTTAGAAGTAGTTTGATGACCAAGATCTAATTTTTGAGTAAATGCACAATGCAAAAGGTTGTTTTGATCACCGGGTGCTCTTCGGGAATAGGTCTTGCCACAGCAAAATTATTTGCCGAAAAGGATTGGAGGGTGATAGCTACTATGAGAGATACATCAAAGGCTTCAGATGATCTAGACAAGGATTCGATCTTGGTAGAGAAATTAGATGTTACGGTTCAGGAAGATATTGATAATATCGAAAGATTGATCCAGGAGAAATACAACGGACAGATAGATCTTTTGGTTAACAATGCAGGTTACGGTATGTTTGGCTTCTTCGAAACGATCTCTGAAAAGCAGATCCGACATCAGTACGATGTTAACGTTTTTGGATTAATGGCTGTCACAAGGATGGTGATCCCATTTATGAGAGCTCGTAAATCAGGATGTATAATCAACATATCTTCTGTTGTTGGTAAATTCTCATTTCCAGTTGGTGGGATATATGCAAGTACGAAATGGGCAGTTGAGGCTTTTTCTGAGCAGATCCTACACGAATTGAGGCAATTTGGTATCAAAGTCAAGGTTGTAGAACCAGGCCCTATTGAGACAAATTTCGCCGGTTCATCTATGAAACTTGGTGAGAAGAAGTTAAAGGAATACAAGAATACATCTAATGAACTGAAACAAGGTAGTGGGGACACACCTTCTGGTGTCCAAGGACCTGAAGTAGTGGCAAAAGTTATATACCGGGCCGCTACATCGGATAACGGAGCTTTTAGATACCCTGCAGGTCGCTATGCTGGAACAATTCTCCTTGCTCGTAAAATACTTTCTGATAGGATCTGGAACTTTTTACTCGGAAAAAAGAGGTTTTAAAAAATTTGAGTGAAAAATATTGAAAGGCAAAAACAAATTGAGAACGTAAATGATTATAGAAATGAGAGTCGAAAGAGAATGTTACGTCGGCTCATTCAACAACTTCCAAAATATCTAGGTTCTTTGATGATCATTATTGCCCTGTATCTCGTTTCAACACGATCCTCCATCTTTCAGCTAAAAGAGGTCAGGATAGAATATGTTGGGGATCCGGTTTCTCAATACATGGATATTGAAACGATTGATAGAGATCTAGAACAAAGATATATGTCCCAAAACTACTTCTTGATCGATCCTGTAACTATACGTGATCAGGCTAGTATGGTTTCAACATTTATCGATCAAGTCATCGTGACCAAGATATTCCCTGATGCTATCGAGTTGAGGATATTACTGCGAGAGCCTTATTTACGAGTTGAACACCAAGAGAGCTGTTATTTGATAGATAGTAATAATGAAGTCTTGATCGCTGAACGTTCAGTAGTACCAACTGATTCAGATGGCGAGAATAACTCTGGGGTTGCGGATAATGCGAGTATTGCAAATAATTCAGGGATTGGAAATAACGCAGAGAGTACTAATAATCAGCAAAGTGTAGTTGATTCAGATAATGCAGAAAATCCAGAGAATCCAGAGAATGAAGATCTCACAAAAGAATCGCTAGGCAAAGTAAATGCACTAACTGGGGTAGTAGATGATCCTTGCGTTATCATGCGTACTCTTACTGGTGTTATACCTGTCTCAGTTACTGATCCATCTATCCAGAATATATTTAACTCTAACAAATTCATCTATTTCGATCAGATATATGTTCTATATGGCATATTAGATGATCAGGGTTATGAGATAAATTCGATAAATGTCATGGGAGACGGAAGTATTATTCAGTTAACTGGAGGTGTCAGTGTAGTCGTTGATCTTGATGATGATTTCGATATCCAAGCTAAGAGATTGGTCTTGGTACTAGCACAAATGGACATTGATAGACCGGATTTCAAGCAGGTTGATGTCAGGTATAAACGTCCCGTACTTCATAAGTAATATAAAGCGTTCTCTTGCACGTGCAAGAAATTTCTTATATATTGGATTAGAATCTAGAACATCTGATTGATCAACATCAGTTAATATTTGTTTAGCTCGCTTCTAAAATGGCTAAGAGAATTATTACAGCGATAGACGTAGGGTCGAGTAAGATCACAACGGTTATCGCAGCGGCCGAAGATGCGGACTCCCTACCAACAGTTATCGGGGTATATTCTCATCCTTCACATGGTGTCAAAAAAGGCGTCATAGTAAATATTGATGAGGCTACCGAGGCTATTTCTGAGAGTCTAACTGCAGCCGAAAGAATGGCTGGAGTAACAGTATCTGAGGTATATGTGACTATTAATGGACAACAGGTATCGAGTATCAATAATCGAGGAGTTGTTGCAGTATCAGGATCTGAGATCACGATCGAGGATACCTATAGAGCTATAGAAAATGCGCGAACTCTATCCCTTCCTCAAGATATGAATCCGATCCATATCATCCCCAGAGAATTTGTAGTAGATAATCAGGATGGCATTAAATATCCGATTGGTATGTCAGGACAAAGACTTGAGGTAGAAACACATATCATTACTGCCCCTACCTCTTCATGGAAGAACTTGAGAAAATGTGTAGAACAGTTAGGACTTACAGTTATTGATATCGTATTTACAGGCTGGGCTTCAAATCTTTCTGTATTAACCGAAACTGAAAAAGAACTCGGAGTTGCACTACTAGATATTGGTGCCGGAACTACCAGTATTTCGATCTTCCAAGAGGGTGCTATCGTATATAGTGGGTCAGTACCTCTCGGGGGTATCAGTATCACAAGCGATCTAGCGATAGGTCTTCAACTTTCTCTAGAAGAAGCAGAACGGGTCAAAGTAAATATGGAAGAGATACTTGAAGGTAAGGTAAAGGAGATCGACCCTGAAGATCACACACCAGCTCTCCTCCGAAAAGTAGAGGAACCTAAAGATAAGAAAAAGGACGCACAGGATATGGTAAATATCACAGGGCTATCGATCAGGAGCAAGGAAGAGATCTCTAAGACAATGTTATTGCAGATCACACAGGCTAGGATGGAAGAAATATTTGAAATGGTAAGAGACCAAGTTTCAAAAGCAGGTTTTGATGTTGCAATGCCAGCTGGAGTTGTAGTTACAGGTGGTACCGCACAATTAAAAGATATCACGAAATTTGCCCAAGGCGTCTTCGGTGTTCCTGCTAGGATCGGTTATCCGGGTGGATTATCAGGTATGGTCGAGGAAATCAATGATCCTGCATATGCTGCAGTACAGGGATTGGTAAAGCATGCGATGGAAGATGAAGGAGAAACCCATTCGTCGGGGTCGTCAGGCTTCGATGGATTTGGTAGTATATTTAGTAAGCTAGTAAGTTGGTTCAAATCGCTTCTGCCCTAATTTATCTATAACTTCAAAGTTTAAAGACAATGTTGGTCACACCTAAGAACATGGATCCGGTAGCAAAAATCAAGGTAGTTGGAGTCGGTGGTGCTGGAGGAAATGCTATTAACACTATGATATCAGACTATAATGTTGATGGTGTTGAGTTCTATGCGTTCAATACAGATGCACAGGCTTTAAAAAATTCCCTCGCACCAACAACACTACAACTTGGTAGTGATCTTACAAGGGGTCTTGGAGTCGGTGGTGATCATAATCTTGGAGCACAGGCTGCAGAAGAGAGTCTTGATGATATTCATGAGCATCTGGCAGGTGCTGATATGGTATTTATAACTGCAGGTATGGGTGGTGGAACCGGTACTGGGGCTGCACCAGTAGTTGCAGGTGTGGCAAAGAATCTCGGTGCATTAACTGTAGCTGTTGTCACAAGGCCATTCAAATTTGAAGGAAAACACAGAGAAACCGTCGCTTTTGAAGGCTTAGGCGAATTAAAAGATAAGGTTGATACACTAATAATTGTCCCAAATCAGAGACTACTCGAAATAATTGATGAGAACATATCATTTCTTGAAGCGATGAAAGAAGTGGATAAGGTTTTGGCAGAAGGAGTCAAGAGCATATCCAGTTTAGTCACCCAATCAGGCTTTATAAATGTTGATTTCGCAGATGTACGATCTATTATGACTGAGGCTGGCTCGTCACTGATGGGTATGGGTAAGGCAAGTGGGGATAATCGTGCAGAATCTGCAGCTAGACAAGCTACAAACAGCCCACTGCTTGATATGTCTATAGAGGGCGCTACAGGTGTTCTCTTCAATGTTGTTGGAGGTCTTGACCTTACGATGAAAGAGATCGATACAGCAGCTGAGCTAATATCTGAGGCTGTTGACCCTGATGCAAATGTTATCTTTGGAGCTACGATTGACGAGAATATGAAGGATGAGATCATCATAACAATAGTAGCTACAGGTTTTGATGAATCAAGGCAGGTACACACAAAGAAGACAACAGAGGCACCACCGATCAAGCTAGTTCAAGATCAGGAATATCGCGAGATGATCGAGGAAGAACCTACTGCAAACGAACACGATGACCCAACACCGAAGAAACAGAGCTCTCTACCCCAATCTATGATCGATGATCAAGATACGTTGGATGTTCCTGCGTTCATGAGACGACGAAATTGATCTGCCATGATCGTGAGTATCAGAGTGTATCCCCGAAAGAAACATCAGAAAGTTATTTTGAAAGGTGATAAAATTCATATTCATGTTAGATCTGTTCCGGACAAAAGCCTGGCTAACAAGGAAACCATCCAACTGTTAGCGGAACATTTTCAGATACCTAGTTCAAACGTTCGCATCATCTCAGGAACAAGAAGTAGAGATAAATTAGTAGAAATATCCGAATGAAACAAAATCTAAAAGGATTCATCAAACAGAATTGGCTTCTGATGATCGCTGCCATATATGTGTTATCCCCAATAGATATCCTCCCTGACGTTATACCTTTTTTTGGATCAGTAGATGATACAATGGTGGTTCTGCTGGAACTGGTAAGGCAGTACTGGCAATATTCTAAAGAGAATAAGGGAGTAGATACTGAGTAGTGTTGAATTACAAATTCTCATCAAGTATAATCTCGTAGTCTTGAAACGCACCGATCCTGCAATCACAGGGGAGCGGCGAGAAGAAATCCATAGGAAAGTAGATCTCGACGGGAGTGACCGTGATATCACAAACCCATACCATTCAAAGCGTGGGTGCAAAGCAGTTCTGGGCAACCTTAACTGGAAAGAGGGTGGTACCGTGTGAATATGTATGAGATCACACCCCTCCGCACATAACGTGTGGAGGGGTTTTTGTTTAATATTTAATAGAACGAACATGTCAAAGATAAAAGAAGCAGAACAAAGAGCAAGTTTCCCGAAGATGGAGGAGAAGATCTCAGAATTTTGGAAAAAGAACGATCTCTTTAAAAAATCGATCGAACAAAGACCAGAAGATGAACGATTCTCATTTGTAGACGGTCCACCGTTCGTTTCTGGTATGCCACATCCTGCACATCTATTTGTGTCTATAGCAAAAGATGTGATCCCTCGATATTGGACTATGAAAGGAAAGCGGGTAAGAAGGGTTTTTGGATGGGATTGTCACGGATTACCTATAGAAGCAAAAGTAAATATGAAATACAAGTTGAAAGGGAGGAAGCAGATAGAAGAGGAGTTTGGAGTGGATAGATATGTTAAAGAGTGTCGTAAATACGTTGAGGAGTTCTCGGAGAATTGGAGATGGTATATAGAAAAGATCGGTCGTTGGGCAGATATGGATAATGCGTATTACACCATGTATCCCGAATTCAACGAGTCAGTGATCTGGGCATTCAAACAGGCATGGGAAAAGGGATTGATATATAAAGGAAAAAGAGTTTCTTTGTACTCAACAGATACTGCTACACCTGTATCCAACTTTGAGGTAGCTATGGATCCTGATAATTATCAGGATACTGAGGATCTAGCTATATTTTTGAAATTCAAACTAAAAGAACATCCTTGGAAAGATATTGTAGCCGATAATCCTGTGCATATGTTGGCATGGACAACAACACCGTGGACAATACCATCTAACTTTGCACTTGCTGTAAATGAAGCGTTCGATTATGTCTTAGTTGAGTTCAATGGTGAATACTTTATCCTTTCAGAAGTAAGACTAGAGTATGCATTTGACACAAGTGAACAGGAAATAGGTGAAGATGCAGGAAAGACAGTCCAGATACTAAAGAGACTTACTGGGTCTGAACTTGAAGGTTTAGAATACTATCCAGCTTATGATCATTTTGTAGATCGAACAACTAAGAATGACTTTAAGGTATATCTCTTAGACGATGTTACAAATGATGAAGGTACAGGAGTCTTGCATATTGCACCTGCTTTTGGAGATGTCGACTTTCAGTTTGGTTTGAAAATGAACCTTAGTTTCCATTCTGACATAGATGAGGAGGGAAATATGGTCGTAGAACCATGGAAAGGAGTATATCTTCGTGATGCCTCACCTCTAATGGCAGAGGATATGTCCGAGAAAGGGTTACTTTTGAGAACAGAACCATATGTACACAGGTTGCCATTCTATCGAGGGGATAATCCCTTGATATACATGGCTCAGGATGCGTACTTTTTAGATGTACAGAAGTTAAAGGACAGAATGCTGGAGTTGAATCAAAATGTGAATTGGTATCCAGAGCATTATAAGAATGGGAGATTTGCAGAAACTGTCGGCACTTCACCTGATTGGACTATATCAAGGAGTCGTTATTGGGCAACTGTTATGCCTCTCTGGGTAAATGAGAAAGGAGAAGAGATCGTTGTAGGCAGTATCGAGGAGATGAGGGAAATGACAGATCAGATAGATAAGAAGGAGGTTGATGGGAAAACAAAATATTTTGTGGATGGAGAACCGTTTTCTTTTCATAGGGATATCTGTGACAAAATTGTCCTTACAAAAGATGGGGTGGAGTATCATAGAGTACCAGAAGTCCTCGACTGTTGGATGGACTCGGGTTCAGTACCTTTTGCTGAGTATCACTACCCATTTGAAAATGAAGAAACCTTTAATAATGCATTTCCTGCCGACTTCATAGTTGAATATTCAGGTCAGGTACGTGCATGGTTCAATGTTCTGTTTAGAATGTCGACATTCCTTTTTGATAAGGAACCATTTAAAAATGTCGTTTGTCATGGAGTATTGTCTGGGAATGACGGGAGAAAGATGTCAAAGACCTATGGTAATTACACAGATCCCGAAGATGTACTAAAGAATCTCGGAGGAGAAGCTATGCGATTGTACGGTATGGGATCACCGTTGATGGCTGGAGGTGATATGAACTGGTCTGATGAGGAATTGAATGAAAGGGTAAAAACAATACTTATACCTTATTGGAATACCTATAGATATCTCACAATGTACGCCAATCTTCATGATTGGACACCAACCGATGATCATTTCCCAATAGAAAATATCTTAGATAGGTGGTTGGCATCTATGGTTAAAAAGGCTGTAAAGGAGTATTCAGAAGCGATAGAGGGGTACGATATACCAAGTTCAGTGAAGGTATTACAACCTACTATAGACGCCGTGTCTACATGGTGGATAAGACGATCCAGAGATAGATTTGCCAATGGAGATACAGATGCATTGCAAGCGTTGTATGCCACGCTGGTATTGATGAGTAAAGCTTTTGCACCACAAATGCCTTTTCTGATGGAAGAATTCTATCAAAATCTAGTGGTGAATGTCGGACTTGATGGCGCAAAGGAATCAGTGCATCTTGAAGATTATCCATCCGATCTGGATCATGATGAAAAACTACTCGAAGATATGTCATGGGTGCAAACATTGTGTTCATTGGGGTTGAACATAAGGGATGAGAATAGGCTAAAATTGCGACAACCGCTTCTAAAAGCTGTAGCACCTATAGAAGATCCTGATCTGAGAAGTATCCTGAAAGCAGAGTTGAATGTCAGGGAAGTTGATTACAGTAAGACTCAACCAAAGGATAAAGATCATCTTACAGTAGTAGAGAGTAATGGTTTGTATCTAGGTCTTGACCTGAACCTAACTGAAGACCTGTTATCAGAAGGATTGATGAATGAGCTTGCTCGACAGATACAAGTTCAAAGAAAAGAGAAAGGACTTCAAGTAGGCGAGATAGTATCTCTACATTATGTGACACAGAGTAAAGCACTTGCTGATGTCGTACAGAAGTGGACTGATGAGCTGAAGGGCAGACTGAGTGTTGATAAGATACTTCTTGCATCAAGTTCGGATGACTCTATGACAGAATTGAAAGTAAATGATGAGTTGATCTGGGTAAAACTTGAAGCTGCATAGTTATCAGATCATAGTGAAAGCTATCTGAATATCGTGTTATCATCTCAGAGATGTTTAAAAGACACGATTGGACAATTCTTGCGTTAATACTGATACTTTCGGTGATCGGGTTATTTACTCTACTTTCGACGAATATCGATATTGAGGGTAATATTGATCTGGGTGGCGTATTCTCCAGGCAGGTCACCTTTATGCTGACAGGGCTGGTGATATATTTTCTGGTCAGTTTAGCTAATCCGACATATCTGCGATACCCTCAGATCCTTGTACCTGTATCTTTAGTTATCATTGCAGTCCTACTGTATGTAGTTCTTGCTGGACCTGTGATAAATAATGTCAGGAGATGGATAGTGATCGGAGGTGTGCAGGTTCAGCCGTCTGAATTTGCTAAGATCATTGTAATATTCACAACAGCAGCGATATTTACGATTCGCAATCATTTCGATGACCTATTGCTTGGGATTTTATCTTTCCTCCCCCAAATACCCATTCTCCTGCTTATATATTTAGAGCCACACGGTTCTATGACAATGATAACCCTCCTGATCTGGGGGATCTTGGTGATCACATATATGCGCGAACAGAGAAGGAATATCCTGTTATTTGTCTTGATGTTTTCAGCAACAGGTTCAAGTTTGTTGTTATTGAACGGGACTGTTGGTCTGGGTATACTTTTTGCTATTGCATCGGTAACGATTCTTGTACTTACCTCTTATCGGATAGAGGAATTAAGGAAATTACTAATAATTGTCACTATAGCAGGGGTAATTGTCGGAGGAGCGCTGAATTTCAGTTGGAATGATCTACTTAAGGATTATCAAAGAGAGAGGATAGAAACATTCTTTGATCCGGAAGGTGTTGATGTAGACCAATCATTCAATGTCGAACAATCAAAAGTTGCGATCGGTTCTGGAGGGATCTGGGGTAAAGGTTTCGGCTCCGGTTCTCAAAGTAGGTTGCAATATGTCCCAGAACATCAAACTGATTTTATATTTGCGACGTATGCTGAACAATTCGGCTTGGTCGGATCGATGATTTTGATAGTTCTTTATGCATTGCTAATATTAAAAGGTCTTTTATATGCTTATAAGATGAGTTCACAAGATATCTTCTCATCCATGGTGATCTTTGGTATCTCAATTAAGCTCTTGATCGAAGTATTTATAAATATCGGTACTAATACAGGTTTGATACCTGCTACAGGGATCCCGCTTCCCTTGTTAAGTGCCGGAGGTACAAATATTGTAGTTACTTTCTTTTCATTTGGTATAATTCAAAGTATAATCTCAAGCAGCCAGGAAGTATTCCAACACGAACTCCTGATTGACAACGAAGATTTACTAATTTAAAATGCCTCCGTCATGGCACAAAAGGCTGAAACAAAGAAAACAGAAAATACAAAGAGTAAAAAGGTTGTAAAAAAAGCCACTACAGGTAGTGTGGAAAAGAAAGCAACTACTAAAAAAACTGCTACAAAAGCTGTTCCTACAAAGAAAACTGTCACCAAAAAGGAATCATCAACACCAAAGAAACCTGAACAAGCTACAAAGCAAGTAGTATCTACTTCAAAGAAGGGTCCTTCTAAAGTGGACGATCAGAAGATCGCCGTAGTAGATGTCAATGGGACCCAGCTACTAGTTCAAGAAGGCAAAACCTACGAACTAAATAAGCATGATGGTATTAAAGGCGATACATTGGAATTAACAAAAGTACTTTTGTACGCAAATGGTACAGATGTGAAAGTCGGTAAGCCATACATCAAGGGCGCTAAAGTTATCGCAAAGATCGATTCACAGAAAAAGGGCGATAAACTAAGGGTTTTCAAGTTTAAAGCAAAGTCTAGATATAGGAGAACCTACGGTTCTAGAGCTCTTGTCACAAGATTAGAGATAGTTCAGATCACAGCATAGATCTTGAGTAACTCATATTCAGAACATCTATTCATATTAGGCCGAAACAAGGCTCTATCCATCGCAGAGATAAAAGCTGTAGCTTCTTGGGCTTGTAAAGGTGGTTTTGAGAGCTATGAAACCGAATGTGGTGATCTGGTCGTACAACATCAACTATCATCAAAAGAGATCGTTGAGGTCTTTAGACGTTTAGGCGGATCAATTAAGATCGCTGAGATCCTTGCTGAAACATTCGATATCACCTCATTACTTACTGAGAAGGTCAAGAAATTTGGTGTGAGTCCATATATCTGTAGAAATGAGAGAGATGATCAGCTAACAGATCTAGCAAAGAAGCTCAGAAAGAACATAAAGGAACATGCAA
Organism: Candidatus Nomurabacteria bacterium; assembly: GCA_020632395.1. NCBI lineage: Bacteria > Candidatus Nomuraibacteriota > Candidatus Nomurabacteria bacterium. Next base: position 132,733 of record JACKFQ010000001.1, read on the forward strand.
AGCATATAGGTAAACGAGTTCGTTATATAGGTAAGGGGACTGGAGCATTATCATCAGGACAGATAACAGCAACAGAGTTACTTGAAGAGGGATTTGAGCTGATCCTGTATAAAAATGTTGATGGTACTCTGAAATTAGCCAGAACATTAGCAGTACAAGATCTTGAAGAATTTACTCTCAGAGATATGGAAAAACCATACACAAACATCGAGATGGGGGTACTTCCTCCCAAACTAGCACGAATAATGGTAAATCTAGCTGGACTTAAACCTGGTTCTACGATCTGGGACCCTTTCTGTGGTTCTGGATCTATAGTAATTGAAAGCTTACTCTTAGGCTATGATGTGATCGGGTCAGACATTGATCCTGAAGCAGTAGAGGGTACACAGAAGAATATTGAGTGGCTATCCAAACAGTATGATTTAGGTGATGTCAGGTATAAACTTCTTGAACAAGATGTGACCAAGATCAGTCGTTGGTTCCAGAAGACACTACGAAATACAGATATCAATGCAGTTGTGTTCGAACCATACATGGGACCAGCTGTTCGCAGGGAAATATCATTGAAATATGCAAATGAACTACTCGATGGGGTAAATGGATTGTATAAAGCGATCTTGGATGTGCTTGGACGTATACGGAAACCCGGTCTAAGGCTGGTTTCAGTTTTTCCTGTATATAAAAGCCACAAAGGTTGGGTCACATTGAGGTACAGTGAGGTGTTTCCTTCAAGATGGAAGATCTTTAGTGTCGCATCTGAACAGGAGGTCTTGCATTGGGAGCGTTCTAATAGTATTATTAGGCGCAATTTATTAGTCGCAAGACTAAAACATTAGTTATCAGATAGCTCGAATGTCAAAGACAGCAGCAGCCGGAAGTGTAAAGATCTCCGCAAATGTCGCAGGGAAAAGACTTGGAGTCAAAAAATATGCTGGTGAGAAAGTATTGAATGGTAACATCCTTATCAGACAGAGAGGTACTGTATACCATGCAGGATTGAACACAAAAGTATCAAAAGATCACAGCATATATGCGATCTCTGATGGGGTGGTGAAATTCCGAAGAATGACCGGTAAGAAACGATCCCAATACTATGTAGACGTTCTTCCTACGGAAGATTAAATATCGCGGGTCACAAAAGTATGTCACGAACGAAATTTGTTCAAGTTGAGAACAAGAATGCACTCCTCGAACTCCTAGAGGAGGGTAAGACATTCGAAAAAATATTCATAGCAAATAATGCATTTAAGGATCCTAAAACCAGAAGGATCGTTGAACTTGCGGGTCAAAAAGGAATACTTGTAGAAAAGGTTGCGCGAAGATCTATAAGTCGGAGATCAAAAACTTCAAGCAAAGAAAGCGTAATTGGATTAATGAGAGTAGATAACCAGTTTGATCTTACAGAGGTTTTAGATGAGATTTTTGATCTGGGATTAACTCCATTCGTACTGATCTTCAACGATATCCGATATCCATACAATATTGGTGCGATATTTCGTACTGCTTATGCAGCAGGGGTGAATTGCATAATTACACCCATACAAAAAGGCAATCTTCTTAGTGATGAGGTTATTAGGATTTCTATGGGTACATGCTTGAGAATACCTATCGTAGAGATGAGTTTATTTACAGCCATTAAAGTACTACAAAAAAATGCTGTTGAGATAGTCGGTGTGAATATGGAAGGTCAGAGTATGTATACAACTGATCTTACTGGTCCAAAGGCATTTCTAATGGGGTCTGAAGATATCGGTATCAGTAGCAAGATGATAGATAGGGCAGATAAATTGATCTCGATACCAATGAAAGGTGGATTGGGGTCGCTAAATGTAAGTGTAGCATCATCATTGGTAATGTATGAAAAGGCTCGACAAGATCTGGGCTCAGAAGGCAGTCCTCTTAGGAAATGACATACTACTGTATGTTAATTAGGAAAACTCCCTATTCAGCAAGTTTCTTTAGAAGATCTGTAAGTTCTGAATTTGTAAGATAGCGTATGGTAAGCTTCCCACCTTTAGACATTCGTGTAAGACGAGTTGTATAGCCAAGTCTCTCTGAGATCCGTTCTAAGGCTTTTCTTGTTCTATGATCAAATTCGATCCTTTCATTCTTTGCCTTATCTTTTCCGAAGTTGATCTTTCTCACCAACTCTTCGGTTTCCCTAACACTTAGTTTCTTTTTGACAATGATGTTTGCAGCTGCAACGAGTGATGAATCATCACTAATTCCTAATAGAGCCCTAGCATGTCCTTCAGATAGATCTTGATTAAGAACATACTCTTGAACAGCAGAAGGTAAGGCGAGTAGTCTGATCTTGTTGGTTATTGCAACGCGACTCAGCCCCATCTTTTTAGATATATCAGTTTGAGTTAATCCGAACTGATCTTGTAGCTGTTTGAATGCTGTAGCTTCTTCCAGTGGATTGAGATCTTGTCTTTGTATGTTCTCGATCAGAGCAAGCTCTAGCATCTCTTGAGGAGATGAATCTTTGATCACTACAGGAACATGCTTTAGTCCAGCTAATTTTGAGGCACGAAATCTTCGCTCCCCTGCAATGATGTAATAATTCGGTCCATCTGGGTTCTTGGTGATGATCAGAGGTTGGATGACACCATTCTCACGGATCGAATCAGCGATCTCAACTAACTCGGCTGGATCGATATTCATACGTGGCTGATAAGGGTTTGGAGAGATCTTCTCGATATCGAACTTCTCCTTGTATGGAGAATCAGTTCCAGACATCTCTGAAGAGGCTATCAGAGCTGAAAGTCCTTTGCCTAATGTGGATTTTTTGGTTGCCATGATACAATCTTACACTAAATTCATTTACCTTCAAACCTAGCTACAAATTCTTTGGCTAACTGCTGGTATGCATTAGCCCCTGATGAATTTGAATCGTATTCATTGATAGGTTGACCAAAGGAAGGTGCTTCCGACAGTCTAACATTTCTCGGGATGATAGTGTTGAAAACGATATCAGAAAAATACTCATTGACTTCGTTCACAACCTGATTTGAAAGTTTAGTACGGCTATCAAACATCGTCAGTATGACACCACCGATCGTAAGCTCTGGGTTGATGCTCTTCACAAGCTCTGTAGTCCTCAAAAGCTGTCCTAAGCCCTCAAGGGCAAAGTACTCGCACTGTATAGGAACTAGCATGCTGTCAGCCGCTGTAAGGGCGTTGATTGTGAGTAGGCCCAATGATGGTGGACAATCAATGATCACATACTCTACATCACTTTTGAACCCGGAAAGCGCTTTCTTCAGAATGGTCTCTCGAGCCATCATATTGACCATTTCGACTTCAGCACCAGCAAGGCTAAGATGTGAAGGAACTAACATTAGGTTTTGATACTCTGTAGTGACAAATACCGAGGATATCGGTTCCTTATTCACTAAAATATCATAGATGTTCTTGTAAGGTGCTTTGCTGTCCTTGTCCCACTGATTGAGATCATAACTAGCTGTAAATCCTATGCCTGATGATAGATTTGCCTGGGGATCGAGGTCGATCAACAGGACCTTCTTACCGAGTGCTGCAAGACCAGCTCCTAGATTGATAGCTGTTGTTGTCTTACCCACTCCTCCTTTTTGATTAGCAATAACAAAAACTTTCATATGAGTTCATTGTATCTGATTGAACCTCTACCCGCAATTGAACTTATGCTTCAATAGTTTGGTGTGGTAATTAATCGAAATTCAGAAATTGGAAAAAATACGAACCAAACCTTACCTTTTACTTGTTCTACTTTTATTGGACCGAAAGCTCTAGAGTCTGAGCTATGAGGGCGATTATCACCACACACAAAGATATAACCATCAGGTATTGTAAGAACTTGACCTTCTTTTAAGAATGCTCCTGAGGATGTGACAACTGTAGGTGAAAGATAATCACTTTCATCGAGATAAGCCCCATTTACCATCAATTTACCCTGTGAGATAGAAACCGTATCACCTGCAACTGCTATTACACGTTTAATGAAATCCCTAGTTTCTGAATATTTGAAGATCACAACTTCGCCTCGCTTAGGCTCTGATATTCTGTAGACTAATTTGTTTGCTATCAGGTATTCTTTATCTTGATATGTTGGATACATAGACAACCCATCAACTTGATGAGGGGTAATTAGTACAAGATAAAGTACTACTAGGATCGCGGAGAATATTACAAAATTTTGAAGGATAGAGAATGCACGAGAGGGTAGGGTTTGAAAGAAGTGGAGGACTTTTTGTCCAAAAGTCTTAGGAGCTTCTTTTTTCAGATCATACATTCCGTTGTTATCTTCGGGATTCATTTATCTTGTATATAAGTTTGATGTTCTATCAATCTGAATTGGTTGAATGGGAAGTATACGATCCAAGCTTTACCTTTGATGTCGGTTTTCTCAATAGATCCGAAGGTTCTTGAATCAGAGCTATGGGGCCTGTTGTCTCCTGCGACAAAATATTCTCCTTCGGGTACAACAAATGTCTCACCCTCCTTGAGTACTGCACCTCCATTTGTGTAAACAGCTGGGTCAAGATATGCTGTCTCATCTAGCAATAGGCCATTTACATAAAATCTTCCATCTTTTAGACTGATCTCATCTCCAGAGAGACCAATTATCCTTTTGATGTAATCTTGTGTGGCTGAGTGTCTAAAGATAATCACATCGCCACGTTGTGGCTCTCCTATCCTGTATGCCAATTTATTGGCGATAAGGTATTCGCCATTCTTGAACGAAGGATCCATTGATTTTCCAACTACCTCGTGTGGAGTTATGAGAAATAGGTACAGCACAGTGCAAACAGCTAAGGCTACAATTATGGCCTCAATGCTTTCTAGCACAAATGACACCAATCCCCCGATCAAGGAAGTTTCTTTTTCGATCTTTCTTAGATCTGCAATATCTGTAGTTACGCTTTCCATTCAGTTAGGCAGTTAGATTATGCCGTGGTACCGCCACGGGGGATCGAACCCCGATTGCCGGGATGAAAACCCGGTGTCCTAACCATTAGACGATGGCGGCATCTCGAGTATTTTACTTCTTTATTTACCTATTGTTAAGATACTCTCTCTCTTCATCAAAAGTCGCTCTTTTGTAAGTGTTTGTATCCAGATCAATAACATATCTTCGCTTACACTTACACTGTAGCATTGCTTTGTTAGTTCTAAATTGATGGCGATCGCACTTATCCAATGGATGAGTACAACCAGGACACAACCTCCTTCGTAATAGAACTATTTGAAATGGCAATGTTATTTTTTTTATCATTTTCTATATTTCTAATTGGTGCCGAGGAGAGGACTCGAACCTCCACAGGATATACTCCCACATGGTCCTAAGCCATGCGCGTCTGCCAGTTCCGCCACCTCGGCAAGTTCATTCAAAGGTCAAAGTATTATACAACATATAATCGGTTTTTGGCTTCTTGTTAAGAGAGAACCATTCGACCATGAATTTCTCTGTATACCATACATGATATAACTCTGCAGGTGTAGCTCCAAAATGATTAATGAATTTTTGTATGAAGGAGAAACGTTTATCTTGGTCAAGCATTAGATCAGATAGATCCTCCTCACTCTTTAGCTGTACCAATTCCTCGATGAAAGAGTGGGCTACTACATATGCAGAAAGAGCTTGATCGAGATCTGAAGAATGTAACGCCTTGTCAACATCCTCCAATGTATTGAGGTTTGATGTCGATCTAAAGAGAGTTGGATCATAATGTAGGGACTGGGAAGAATAGTATTCAGCTGTACCTTCTGTAAACCAGAGAGGTGAGGATAAAACGATAGATTGTTCTGAGTCGAACTGATAAGCATGAACCAGTTCATGGGTAATTAGGCGAACTAGATCTGCTTTATCATAATCCCTCTCAGGAGAGATCAAGATCATTATCATCCCAAGTTTTGTCAACCCAGCGTATTGTAGTTGAGAATCATAAAGAAAACCGAGTTCTAACTCATATTTTGATTGATCATCTGTGAGTATAAAGCTGATCGGATCTTCTAATTCTTTACGGAAGCGTATACTTAATCTTTCATACTGATATTGGGTGTTCGCTAGGAGAAAGTTTTTTTCATAACCATACAACGAACCATTGGTATTATCATCAAAACTGAATTGAAAAGTTCTCTTTGAGGATTCAAGGAATTGTGCAGTAAGTTCCTCGTCCGTATATGGATCAATAATGATATCGCCTAGATCAAGTGTGCTCTGTGGATCAAAGGTTTCTGTAATAACTCGTTCAACATTTTGGCTAGGTGGATTAATTGGTTGTTCAGAAGAAAGTGGAAGAGAAAATGCTGTGATCATGAATAATGCACAGGAAGTGAAACATAGAAAAATCGGGATTATCGCAAGAAATAACGCAATCAATAGTGTTGTATCTATTGATCCGCCACTACCGGCAATATTAGTTGGGGCAGGTTCAGGAGTCATACTAACTAGATTAATCTAAGTCACTAAATACCTCAAGCTTCTCCTTGTCTGTGTTCTTATCTTCCATCTCCTCATCTGGTGATCCTTTTATTAGGTAGTGTGTGCCTCTACCGACCCCCATCTGTTCGATAAAACCCTGTTTAAGAAGATCCTGTAGATCCCTGTAGGCTGTCATGAATGAGACACCCATCATCTTAGAATACTCTTCTCTTGTGACACTTTTTGTGTGTTCTAGATGATCAAGAGCCTTTATCTGCCGATTGTTCAGTTTATCCTTCAAGTCCCCGTGTTTCTTCACCTTGTTTTCAAGGGTGTTTGTATAGATATCTTCCTGTTCTCGTATCTGGATCGACATAGCGTATAAGAACGCCTCTATAAAAGGTGTCACATCCCTTCTGGATTTTGATAGCTTGTACGCTTCAACGATCTCCTTTGATATGAATTGTATAGCTTTCACAATAGGGAAAGTGGCATATTGATCGAATTCCTTCTCTTTTGATAAGGTGACCAGAAGTGCTATAGAAGTAAGCTGATTGGCTATTAATAAAGGTGCTTTATCGATAATCTCATATAAGATCAGGGCGTATCGGATCGTTGGTTGTATCCTGTTAGGGCGATTGATCAGTAGATCTAACAGCTCATCAAAATACTGTTCAAAATTCACGGATGTATAGTAATCTCTCAATTTGTACCAATCATCATAGAAAGGCACAGGCTTTTCTGAGAAATTTCTGAATCTCCCAGACTCCCAATCTTCACTTAATCTATTACTTACTAATTTATTTAGATGTAATATCAATTCTGATGACGGTCGTACAAAGTGCCTAGGATCATAATTCTTCGCAAACTCCAACGCATTGCGATAATTACTATACAGTAAATGCTTAGATCGAGCAGACGGCAAAACCTTACCCAGATAGACTCTTTCAGCTTCATCCAGACCTATCGGCTCTCCCACTAGCATAGATAAGTGCATGATCTCGCTGATATGTAGATCTTGTACAACTTTCTCATGATAATTTTTAGGAAGTTTTGTATGTCTGATCCGATCCAGCGAAAGCTCTATCTTGATCAGATACTGGATCATCAGATTTGTATTGGTGTACTTTGGGAGTGTCATTTGCGTAACAATAGTATAACAGGAGAGGGTGGTTGTCTAGAGCTACGCCACTATAAGTGGTATTTAGTTTGATGTGATAGATTTTATTGATATCGGAACTGGGTTGACCGGTGTACTCTATGTTCACGACGGACCATAGAACGGGAGATCCTCACTGGTGGAATGTTCTGTGGATCATACTCTCCCTCCCTCCGCACTATAAGTTAGCGGGATGGAGCTGGCGGTGTGATTCGAACACACGACCTAATCTTTACGAAAGATTTGCTCTACCAACTGAGCTACGCCAGCATACCGCCGTATATTATCACAATCGATAGATAGCTACTAGACAGCACTTTATATCATCACCACATCATGATAGATTGAAGTATGACAGTATCTCAATATATCGCATCTTGGCTGATCAAGAGAGGAGTAAAAACAGTATATGGACTACCAGGAGAAGAAGATCTACATCTACTGGATGCCATCCGTGAAGCTAAGATCGAATTCATAAGAGTAGATCATGAAGCAACAGCAGGATTCATGGCAGCCGCAGAAGCACGGATCACAGGAGATATTGCTGTCGTACTAACAACCCTAGGACCCGGTGCAACCAACGTTCTTACCTCTATCGCTCATAGTCAACTAGCTGGAATACCTATACTTTTGATAACCGCTGATAAGGCGTTTAACGTACCACACTCAAGTTTTCAACAAATCGACGCTGTGTCACTTTTTAAACCAGTTTCAAATTTCTCAGAACGCCTTGAAAGAGCTGATCGTATACCATCAATGCTCGAAAGTGCATATCAATATGCCCTATATTCGACTAAACCCGGTGTTTCTCACATACAGATCCCGTACGATATATCCAAAAGCACAATAAGGATCGATAATATCGAGATAGGAAGCTACAGTAAGTCTATAGCCTCTGACGATACTATCAGTAGGGCGAAAGAATATATTATTAATTCAAAACATCCGTTGATCATTTCAGCAGGAGGTTCTCAGGATCGAAAAATATCACAGGTTCTGAACAAAATTGTTACTAAGTACAAGATACCACATATAAGTACGGCGATGGGTAAGGGTAGTATCGATGAGATGGGTGAAAATTATCTCGGTACAATAGTCTCAGAATTTGATGATCCGTTGAACAAAGCGATAAATTTCTCTGATCTTATAATCACAGTAGGGTATCAATCACATGAACGACCTTTCTCTTTGAATACAAATGGAGAAAAGAAAGTACTCTCCTTTAGCACACATTTTCTGGATCTTGATCCGTTATTTATGCCTGATGTACAGCTTGTCGGCGATATTCCAGCTAATGTTGCTAAGGTATTTAGTGAAATTGAGGTCGAGTATGAAGAAGTTGACTTCTATTCTTCACTTAACAGATTTGTGCAAGGGGTCGATATCGATCAGTATGAGATCTATCTTCGTTCAATGATCGAAGGTTTGAATTCTATACTCTCACCGGAAGATACCGTTGTGTTAGATAATGGCTCATACAAATGGGCATTTTCAAGATATTTCAGATGTAGAAGGACTGACCAAATCATATTAGATAATGCATTAGCAACTATGGGCGGTGGAATTGCGATGGGAGCATCTATTTCGCGACTAATCCCTAAGAATAAAGTTGTAACTATAGTAGGCGATGGGGGATTCTTGATGTCTTCTTATGACCTTGGAACCGTTCGGAGATTTGCAAATGATCAGTGCATAATTATGATACGAAATGAAAGATATGAGATGATAGCTCGTAAACAGAAAAAAGAAGGTCTTGAGGAGTTTGGGGTTGATCTTGATCTACCTGATGTTGGCAAGATAGTAGAAGGTTATGGTATCCCTTATAGTTGGATGCATATACGCGAGATCGAGCAGCTCCTGAAAGAGGTGAGTAGGGAGGGGTGTAGATTCATCCAGCTAACTTATAGTGAGAGTTATTAGCCTACAATCGGAAAGTAGTAATAACGATACCCATTTGTTCATATCTGCTAGTAATTACTATACTTCAAATTTCGCAGACGACTGATAATAGCTAATTGTGAACTACTCTATCCAGACGCTTTTAAGGTTGACAAACTCGTGTATACCAAATGAACCTAATTCCCTTCCATATCCTGATCTTTTGACACCACCAAAAGGAAGACGCGGATCCGATCTGACCATCTGATTTATAAAAACATTACCCGCTTCTATTTGAGGGATCAGCTGCTCAGCCCTTTCATGATCTTTAGTCCAGATAGATGCACCTAGTCCATATTCTGTATCATTTGCGATCTGTATAGCTTCATAATCTTGTGAAAAGGTCTGTATCGCTGCTACAGGACCAAATGTCTCTTCTCCCATGACGGGCATATCAGGTGTGACATCAACGATTACAGTAGGTGAATAGTAGTTACCTGGTTTTTCGATCCTTGTGCTTCCAATTACTACTCTACCACCCATTTTGATACTTTGTTGGATCTGTAGGTCAATGCTTTCAAGGATCGATGCTGTAGCAAGTGGACCTAAGTCAGTATCTTCTTTTAAGGGATCCCCGACCTTCAATCTGTTCAATTCATCTAGAAAAGCATCAAGAAATCTCTGGTATGCTTTCTCCTGGATTAGAAATCTTTTTGCAGCAATGCAACTTTGCCCGTTATTGATCATCCTTGATCTTACAGCTACCTCTGCAGCTTTACGGATATCTGCATCAGGAAATACAATGAACGGATCACTTCCACCCAGCTCCATAACACTCTTCTTTTGTACACTTCCAGCTATACTTCCAATAGCTGAACCTGCCTTAGTACCGCCTGTGACAGAAACACCTTTGATATAGTGGTTGTGTAACATCTGCTCAACGCCGACTCTATCTGTAAGCACATTTAGATAGAGATCTTCAGGAAATTCTGATCGGGTGAATAGCAATTCAAGAAATTGACTGAATTGTGGGATATTTGAGGCATGCTTTATTACGATACTATTCCCAGCAAGTAGAGTAGGTATAGCAAATCTCACAACCTGCCATAGTGGGAAGTTCCAAGGCATAACACCTAAGATCACACCTAAGGGTTCTTTTGTAACATAGGTACGAAAAGCCTCTGTATCGATCCGTTCAATAGAGAGTAGCCCAGAAGCCCTTTCTGCATAATACTCAATACACCAGATGGATTTGTCGATCTCAGCAAAAGATTCTTTGATCGGTTTGCCCATTTCTAGACTGATCAATTCTGCGATCCCTTGTTTGTTATCAGATAGCACCTTAGAGAATTTTAATAGAAGATCCGATCGTGTTTTGATATTTTCTTTTTTCCATTTACCTTGTGCAAGTTGAGAGCGATCAAGTATCTGATCTATTTCTGAAGATGTGTGGGTCGGATATTCGCCTAATAACTCGTTATTATGTGGGTTAATACTTTTTTGTGTCATAGTTCATTATACAACAGATAATTTAGATCTCACCTTTATGGAATAAGAATATTCAAATATTTGAGTGTATGGATTGGTTCTGTTTTATAAGGCAGTATGTAAATATAACTTAGTTGATTCGAAAAATAACGTAGAAACATCACCGCCAAATCAATTTGTAGTTGTTCTTAAACTGATAGCAACTGTTTGAAATATTTAAGATACATTTGTAATCTACCACTAAATAGGTATTTGATAAAAATCAATGTTCTATATCCAATATTATTCATTATCAAAACTTGATTTATTATTCAGCCTTTAAAATGCTACTTGCTCTGTTTATATCGAAATGTTGTATACGATCTATAACCCACAGTACAGATAAACAAAATCCACCTAAGGGTGGATCTAATTTCTCATGGAGCGGGATACGAGAATCGAACTCGTATCTCTACCTTGGGAAGGTGGCATTTTACCATTAAACTAATCCCGCATTGTAGCTGTATATTGTTACAGCTACAAAGATTTATTATGCCTGTAAGGCATCCTTTATCTTATTCCAATCTGCTTTAAGTTGAACTCCTAATTTCTTAGATGCTTCAGAAGTGATCTCTTTGTTGTTTTTCAGTTCAGCCAGAACACCATCGACTAACTCTTCGTATTTAACCTTGTCGATCTTCGTACCGAGCTTCTTTACTTCTGCAACCTTCTTGTCAAGAGACATTTTAGCCTTCTTGTAGACATCCTCAGCTTGAGTTTTTAGCTCTTGAGCTTTTTTCTTGATGTCATTGCGTGTTTCTTTTCCTGATTTAGGGGCAAATAATACGCCTGCGACAGTCCCAGCGATGGCACCTGCAACTGCACCTTTTACAAATGAAGTTCCTTTACTCATTGTGTAGTTTAGTTTCAATTTAATGTTCAATATTACTATGAACATAACTACTTTACCAGTAGAACATTACACCTTACTGATTAAGGTTGGATCATAAACTCATTCATCAGATAAATTGCATTGAGTCTATAATTGGAGTTTTTTGATCATTAGATAACCGATAAACAGAAATGTTCCAATTGATAATATGATTATTAACAGCTGAAAGGCACTTACTTCCGGGCGTTCGTATGTATTCTTTTCTTCATCGAGAACTTCAGACAGTCTGATAGGCTCTTCATCTGATGTGGTCGCATTATCGGTGGTGGTATTTTCCTCGTTGGATGTGTCTAGCTTGGTCGAATCAGGCAGGTTCTCAGAATCATTGGGTTGCTCGGTATCGTTAGGGTCTTGCACCTCTGTTGGCTCGTCTAGTGGAAGAGCGATACCTGCATTCGCAAAAAGTAACCTCTCAATATCACTTGCTCCTTGATAACAAGTGGAATCAACTACAAGGGTTGGTACTATCTGATCATTGTCATTACAAGTCTCAAGATCATTAAGTAGTAATTGTTTGTTTTCGTCTGGAGTAACCTCGATTACTGTGACGTCTAGGATTTCCAATACCCCAGAGGGTTCAGCCTCTTCTAATAACTTTTGACAATGCGGACAGCTGTCTAGGACATAAAGGGTATACTTTGAATTCAGATTGTCTTGCGCATATATTCTTGCGTTGGTCAGGAAAAGAATTCCGTAGAGTGATATTATTATTAATAATGTTTTGATGACTGACTTCATATATTTTTCAGCTTCTCTAAATATAATTATCTTATTATATGATAAATACAGATATACAACTAGAAAAGAAGCTTTGGGATGAGGGGTTTAAATATATTGTCGGCTTAGATGAGGCTGGACGCGGACCTTGGGCTGGTCCTGTCGTAGCAGGTGCAGTATTAGTACTTCAGGATCACATACCAGATATTGCTGTAACTGATAGTAAGAAGATGACAGAAGCAAGAAGGCTCATCGCCTATGAAAAGATCATTAACTCGTCCTATCATAAATGGGGTGTGGGTGTTGTAGAGCCGTCTGTTATTGATACTCTAGGAATAAATGCAGCAATTCGTATAGCAATGGAGTCAGCAGTAAAGGGTATAGAAACTGAGATCAATAAGCTTGTAGAATATCTACTGATAGATGGTCAGAATGTACAGAGTATTCCTTTGTATAAGCAATACAAAGTCAATAAAGGTGATGGTTTGCATTATTCCATCGCTGCTGCATCAATCATTGCAAAAGTCACTCGAGATCGAATAATGGAAGAGTATACGCAGAAATACCCAGAATTCAGATTTGATAAACATAAAGGTTATGGCACAAAACAGCATCAAGAGGAGCTAAAACAACATGGGGTCACAGCAATACATAGAAAGACATATGCACCGATTTCAGATATCCTCAAGCATCAGGACTCACAATAAGTCTACCTCCACAAAAGGGAAGGTATTTGAAGATATTGTAGAAAAAGTGTTATGTGATAAGGGATGGAAAGTTCTCGTAAGAAATTTCCATTCGCATCAGGGTGAGATCGACAGATTATTCCAGATGAATGATGAATACATTATCGTCGAGGTCAAAGGTGTTTCAGCTAATATCCATTCGTACATAGAAAGCTCTTTCGATATTCGGAAGATCAGAAGAATATTAGGAACTTACGATTATTGGTGTTACAAAAATGGGGTCTTTGATAAGGATGCTAGATTGGTTTTAGCAATTGTCACAAAGAAAGATGGACTTTTTATTGTAAAACTCCTAAACATTAGAGTATAATCTCGCAGTTCTGGGCCGCTAGCTCAATTGGCAGAGCATCGGGCTTTTAACCCGCAGGTTCAGGGTTCGACTCCCTGGCGGCTCACCATATCCATTTCACTATACATTAATCCTTGTTTACTCCTGAATAATTTAGATTGAATACTAATTTTAACGATATAATTACCATGAAAGATTTTTGGAAAGGTGCGTCAATTGTATTGAATCTCTTTGGATTTTTAAGTCTTGTGATGCTGTTAATTCTATTCGCAGAAACTAACACTTATCTAGATAGTCCATATTGGGCTGTACATGCAGCATCAGCGTTCATACTTTTTTCATAAGCATTTTTTCGTTAGTTCTTGCGGCAAATTTACGACGGTTATCAGTCCCAGAAAAACTATTAGAGAAGTTAAAGAGTGAAGGAGTGGAAATTGAGGAGTAGATTAATTCTCAAACTAAGAGAGTTTTGTTCCTAATTCTTCACATAAATACGTTAGATTGATATGTTATTGTTTGCAGATAAAGTTTTTCGTCCTATCTACGCCAGATTTATCACAAATATTTGTTCCATTTGTGTAACTGCTACAACTCAAACACCGCTTCCTTCTTTAAATATCATTCCAATGTTCCAATTAGTGCAATTCGTTATTGATATTTATCTAAGAATGCTACGGTTTTCTATTCTTGATGCAATGTCTGCAAATCGAGTAGCTTTCGAATTCATCAACTCAACTCTGAAAATCATTCATCACATCTATCAGATAATGTATAATCGTACATATCTAAGTTTTTCGTTTTATTAGTTGTGGAATTATTTATTCTATCCTGTTTCGGTTTACCATCGTTTATTCTGCTTATCATGCTACTTACAAATATCAGGCAGATCAATGAATATCAAAGAGGAATACTATTTGTGATGGGTAAATATAAAAGAGTAGTAAATAGTGGTTGGACATTCATTATTCCAATATTTCAATCTATGAAGATCGTTGATGTTCGTACCAAAACTATTGATCTTGCTGATCAGGGTGGTATGACTGCAGATAATGTTTCTGTAAAGATTGGTGCCGTAGTATTCTTTAAAATTGTTGATGCCTCTAGAGCTGTTCTAGAAGTAGAGAATTATCAGTGGGCTATCTCACAGTTGGCTGAGACCACAATGCGAACAGCTGTTGGTGAGGTTGAATTGAACAAACTTTTAAGTGGAAGAGATGAAGTTGCAAATAATATTGAAGCTATAATCGAATCAAAGGCTACAGACTGGGGATTACATATTATTGGAGTAGAATTAAAAGATATAGTTCTTCCTGATGATATGAAGCGAACAATGGCTAAGCAGGCAGAAGCTGAAAGAGAAAAATTATCTGTCATAACAAAAGCAGAAGGTGAGTTGATAGCAGCAGAGAATCTCTCAAAGGCTGCAGAAATGATGTCGAAGTCACCAGGAGCACTACATCTTAGAACCTTGAGTACTTTGAACGACCTATCTTCTGACCAATCGAACACAGTGATATTTGCTATCCCGATCGAAGTATTACGGGCTTTTGAGAAGGTTGGAAGTGGTAGCAATCTATCTCTGGATGATATGGCAACTAAGATATCCGGTATGATCAAAGGAGCGACAAACAAGTAGTCACATTCTTAGTGCATCAGTAAGGAGCATACTGCATCTTTTGATAAGATCAGCTATCGATAGGTGGCTGATCTGTCATTTTGTATGCAGAAACATAACTAAACATATTTTTTATGAAATTCACTAAAGAACAGAAACGAATTGTTAAGAAGATCCTTGAGTATTCGATCTATGCGATTGTTGGATATTTCATATACTCAAAGTTGGGTGGTAATCTAGAGCAGATCAGAAACGTAGAGATAGATTATCCTTATTTATTAGCTGCAACACTTCTATTTTCTACTCATAATATATGGAATGGTCTGAATTGGGATTATCTGATCGAACGATCTGGCGAGCAGACAAAATTAGATCAGCAAATGAGGGTTTATCTGAAATCTTATCTGATGCGATATGTTCCCGGAAATGTCGTAGGAATAATGGGAAGGGCGATCCTCAATAAGCCTTACGGAATACCAATGTTTAAGAGTTTATGGGGATGGTTCTTTGAGAATATCGTATATCTAGCATTAGGGATCTTCATTGGGAGTTATGCCGTACTAAAAACACAATTTGCTTCATATAGCGTACTGGGATTGATGGTCGTGGCTTTTGTTGTTGGTTTGTTCATACTTCTGAGGAACGATCTTTTAGAAAGAGTATTCGAAGGCAAAATTGCCAAAAAGCTACCTGAGGCAGCTAAAAAGGAAGCCACACCGTTGAGACTCTCTCCAAAGGTCCGTATAGAAATGCTTGGCAGATATACTCTCTCCTGGATCATATACTCCTTGAGTTTTGTACTGGTAGTAAGTTCTGTAATTGATCTAAACGCCTTGAACATACCGAGTCTGATCTCTGTAAATGCACTCGCATATTCTGCTGGATACCTTGCAATTGTCACTCCAAGTGGAGCTGGTGTACGAGAGAGTGTTATGGTATTTGCTTTAACTAATGCATTAGGTTATTCAATAGAAAATGCCGTAGTGATAGCCTTAGCGGCTCGAATAGTATTCATACTGGGTGAATTGACCGGCTTTGTAGGGTATTATTTGTATTATTTCTTAATGAAACGAAATGGAGAAGAATTATCAATATGATGTAAGTATTATACTTCCGAGTCTTAATGAAGGCGAATCTGTAAAAGTCCTTCTTGAGGAGATATACAATGAAATGCGTAAACTCAATAAGAGTTTTGAGATAATTGCGATCGATACTCCTTCTGATAATCCCAGCTATCCAGTTTATGTTGAGTATGCCAAGAAGTATGATAATTTCACAGGGATCAGGCTATCTGATAGACGAGTAGCCGGAAGTGGCAAGACAGTTCAGTATATGATCGGTTTTCATAGAGCAAAGGGAAGATACATAATCCAGATGGATTCTGATTATCAGGATAACCCCGCCGATATTCATAAATTCATCCAAAAGCTTGATGAAGGTTACGATCTGGTAGTCGGACATAAACAGAAGAGAAAGGATGGTGCATTTTATGTTCTCCAATCATATGTAGGCAATGCATTTACAAGATTGATCACAGGTACAGATGTTCATGATATGAATTGTGGGTTTAAGGGTTATCAGTCTTATGTCGCAAAACGATTGAATTTAAAAGGTAGGTGGTACAGATATATTCCTTCATTGTTACAAGCAAAAGGTTATAAGATCACAGAAGTTCCTATCGAAAATCGTAAAAGGATCTTTGGTAAGAGTAATTTCAATTTGAAAAATCGCATACAAGCTGGCTTATTTGATATGTCAGTTGTTGCACTGTATAACTTCTTCTCTGAAACACCGGTTTACCTATTTGGATGGATCAGTATCATAAGTCTTTCATTAGCTTTTGTTACAGCAATTTGTACTCTGATCTTTTGGGGTGGAGAGCTATCGATCTTACTGGGAGTTGCAACCTTGATGTTAGGCTTTTTTGCAGGGGTATCGTTACTGTTTGGAGTAATGATCGAATTTATTCGCATGAGCTCTCGTACCGAAATTACAGAATACGGTATACGCGACATTGTTACCGGTCAACAGGCCGATCGTTGAAGATGACCAGGTGTGTTCTCCCGATCTTTACACTGTCATTACCTATCTCATACAGTCTTTGAAGTTCTAGGATCTCACTATTTACTTTAGATGGCTTGGGATAAAGATCTTCTTTTGATATGACTATTGCATCAGAGTAGATGAAATTCATAGGATCCCTCGTGATGATAAGATCAGGGTTATCTGTTATGTATCGTTGAATGCGGATCTCATTCTGTTCCCAATCGAAATTGCTATCTCGCACGAATCTATATCCTTCTCCGGGTTCTCCTGTGATCACGTTGAAATATTCAAGATAATAAGGATACTGCCTTGCTAGGGCGATGATATTTCCTGTGATTAGTATGATGATAATGATATTGAATAGCTTTGGGTTAAGTTGGCCAGAAAGCCATATCAAAACACCTAAGAATAAAAATGGATATACCGGTAAGAAATGTCTGATCCCTAAATTTATCGAACTAGATAGAGACAAGAAGGCTAACAGGATCGGTACTGCTACCATTACTGTTTTTCTGTTTATGATAGAGTTCTTATGTGAATTTCTTGATCTACTCAGATATTTGTAGAGGTATGTAATTAGTCCTGTCAGTACAACAATAACTACACCTATATACTCTTTTACAATGAAAGTGACTGGGAAATAGTATACCCACCCCCGTTTACTGAATTGACCAAGCAGAAATGAGTCATGACCGAAGATATTGTGTTTAAAGACGTTCTCATAGAAACCATTGATGTACTGAGGGAATGGTAGGGGAATATGGTAGAAGAGGAATTTCAACGGCCTTTCTAGAAAAGGAAGTACCTGATAAAAGATCCTAAATCCATCGACATTCGCAAATACTTTTGCCTGATTTCCGTAGGTCATGTCAAACATACTACCGATCTGAAACGAGTATGCAGTAAATATCAACAGAAAGATTGGAAATAGTAGTCCATAGAGATGTTTGACCGTCAGAGATATCTTTTTTTTGAAACCACCTTTCGTAACTCTCCAATTTTTTAACAAAAATATGATCAGTATCAAAGAAACAGAGAAAACAGCGGTATATTTCGTTAGAAGTGCTGTAGTAAGAACTGATACGAGAAGAACTGTTTTTGTACGATCCCATTTATTTGGAAAATCTTTTATCAACTCGGCTGAAACAAGTGTTGAAATAAAGATCATATACATTGCGGGGGCGTCTGTTGTCACAAGTGCCGAATGAGCAATGACTGTAGGGCTTAATGATAGGAATGCCAATAGTATAAGAGAGATCTTATATCCATACGATCTTTCGACTAATCGAAAAATCACATAAAGCAAGAATGCAGAGGTCATAATTGCTAGTGCTCTGGGTCCGAACAGTACATTTTGTGAAAAAAGTACCTTGCCACCGTTCATTTTCACTAGCTCATCAGAGATAGAATCTTTTTGAGCGTTGACCCATAAAGGGTCTGTTTCAGAAGGAATTACTAGGTCGTCGTCAAATAATGTAGGAATTGCATAGTAAGTGTTGAATAACATAGGGTGGTGCTGATTGATCCTTGGATCTCCTGTGTTTAGATACATGATACCTCGGGTTAGATGGTACTTTTCATCTGTGGTCCCTGACATATCAGTTATCATTGATAAACCGAGAAATATGAAGACACCAATAAATAGAACTGCGGGTAATGACCTGCGTGTTCTATATGTTATCCACTGCTTGAACTTTACTTGTAGCTCTAAAGCTGTTTTAATTCTGTTCATAAGATAATAATCATATCATGAATATCGCAATACTAGACTATGATAATACTCTTTCAGAAGGTTATTCAAGATACGAGCTTGGTTTTCTGATGGAAGAGAAGGGTTTGATCGAGCACGGTTTGAGAGAAGAGATCGAAGAAGTACAAGGAAATTATGAACAAGGATACATAGATTACAATACGAAGTTCCGAGATGATAAGAAGATTTTTGGAAGATATTATGAAGGGTTAAAAAGGACGGATATAGTGAGATTTGTTCGAGAGGAATTTGATATGACGAAACTTCTTTTCCCCTGGTCAAAGAAATTTATAAGTATTCTAAAGGATAATGGATATCTGACGATCGTTGTATCTGGGTGTTGGGATTTCTTGCTTGAAGAAGCACAGGACTTGTTGGACTTTGACTCATTCTTTGGTACTGAGTTTCATTTTGATGAGAATATAGCTACAGGCGATTTTACGACAATAATTGATGAGAACAAAAAGAGATCAGTCACAAAAAGCTTATTGCAAACTACTGAAAAAACATTTGGAATGGGAGATAGTGTTGCAGATTTTGAGATACTGGATCAAGTCGATATCTCCTTCCTTTATGAGCCCAAATATGATGCGGAGGAGTTGGCGAAAAAGAGGAATTACCTGATAGTAAATAGAGATAACGTTCTCGATAGATTAAACGAAGCTTTAGCTGATTGAATCCAGAAACCTGCTGACACCGGACTTTGGTGCAATTATGCGTAATCTGTGCAAGGCTCTTGTGAAAGATACGTATAGTAAACGAGCTTCTTCTTCGTTATCATAAAATTCCTTTGCTAGATCGACTACGATAACAGACGAGAATTCTAATCCCTTAGCCATGCGCACAGGAAGTACCTGTATACCATCATGAAAATTTTCCATCTGATGAGAATATACCTGCAATCCGAGATCTTCTTGTGAAATGAGAGAATATAGAAGATCAGAATGTATGTCATCTCTACATATAACCGCTACAGAGGGAGCTTTTGTTTCTATCTCTTCTTTGATAGCTTTGAGAAGCGACTTAAAAGCCTCTGGATCATTCTTTATGATATCATCAGTTCTATCAATGATAACATCGTCACCGGTACGCAGGACAGCTTCAGGAAGCTTGTATGTTTTAGGGAATTCTGAAGCTAATATCTTAGTTGAAAATTCGATGATCTGCTG
The DNA here is from genome assembly GCA_020632395.1 of Candidatus Nomurabacteria bacterium. Lineage (NCBI taxonomy): Bacteria > Candidatus Nomuraibacteriota > Candidatus Nomurabacteria bacterium. The sequence goes on from JACKFQ010000001.1 coordinate 152,927, forward strand.
TGTTGAACGATAACTCTTATTTAGGTCATGGTATTGCACTTCTAGCCCGGCAATATTCGAAAGGAATTCGATCAAACCCGACCACTCTTTGTAGTGGAAAGGAGGAATGATAGATTGTGCGGTGTCACCAGCTATCGTGACATTACCCTTTTTCGCATGAACAACTAATGTAGCTATTTGAAACGGACTGAGATCCTGAGCCTCATCGATGAGTATGTGATCGTACATATCATTGAGAGTACCAAATAGAAAATCCCGTATCATAACAAGTGGTGCAAGGTCAGATGTTGCATAACCCATAAAACCTTTGTTCTTTCGTGTTGTTTGGGTCGAAGCTCGGGTTATCAACATCCATTGTTCATTGGTAAGTGGTGTGTTGTTAGGATGTTTATCCTTGAAAGATGCGAGATAGATGTTATATACGTTCAAATTCGAACGAATATAATCCTTTATATGTTTCTCACGTTCTTTATCCGCTCCTGATCTGGATAGTGACTCTGAAAAGGATCGGTTGAGAGTTCTAGTTGAAAATACTGATTCTACAGCGAGATCAACAAGTTCCTTAAATGGTAATTCCGGATGTTTTTCCCTGATCTCATAAAAAGATTCTTCCACATAAGGTGCAGCTGTCGTAGGCATATTTGCAAAGAATTTCTCAATGAATTGCTCAAGATAAGACTTGATATGTTCATAGTAAAGTATTGAACCTTTGATGCTTTTAACTTCTATCGGTTCTGTATCATCTATGACATGCTTGTCACTTAAAGCAACTAGCTCCCTTGACCAGAAAAGATATGTATTTTGTTGCATTCCTTTCACACCAAGACTCGGAAGGACATCAGAAATATAATCAATGAAAAGCTTGTTTGGTGCTATCACTAAGGACCTCTTAGGTAATATCTTTTCAGGATAGGCATACATAAGATAGGCCATCCTATGAAGTATGATCGTGGTCTTTCCTGATCCTGCTACTCCCTGTATAAGTAACGGTGAGTCAATATCTGCTCGGATTATGTTGTTCTGTTGTGCCTGTATGGTTGAAACTATCTCCTTGAGCTTTTCGCCGGATCTCTGCTTAAGTTCTTTTAATAAAAATTCATCTACAGCAATGTTTCCACTTTCTGTTTTGTAGATCTCTCGAATACGACCCATGGATACATCAAATTGCAGTTTTTCAGTCAGATCCCCATGCTGAGTTCCAACAGGACTAACAAAAGAGACACCTTTTTGAGGACCGGAATTATTGTAGTAGAGATTTGCAATAGGCGAACGCCAGTCTGATATAAGCGCTTTGCCCGTTGATTTATCGAAATAGCCAAACTTGCCAATATATGCAGGCATAGTTGTCTTTGAGAACCCCTCACCGGCTTTTCGTTCAAAGATCACCTTACCGAAATAGGGTGTATCGAGAATATCAAACAAGCGATTTAATCTATCGACTAGATCCTGCATCTGTTGTATAAGCTTGTTGTAAAGACCTATAGCTTCAGTCTTATCATCTCCTGTCTCATTATCGATAACCCAGATCATATGCTCTATCTGTTCCGATAGGTTATCAATATGAGATACACCAGCCTTTAGATCCTCAGCCAAGGGCAATATAACATCCTTTAGGTATTCAAATTCAACTTTTTCTAAAGGATTTTTTGGAGAAAGGTCAGAAGTATCGGATATCCTCTCCAGAGAGGAGTGGATCGGGTTCAGATATTGATAAAAGTCTTGCATATGGACATTATGCGAAGTAACAAAGCGAAATATACTACATCTAAACGATCTTGGCAAGTCCTAAACACTCATTGCTACAATAAAAAACGACACTTTGACCAGGTGCAGGTGCCCATTGAGCATCTGAAAATGTCAGTAGATATCGCCCGTTGTTCTCAGCTAAGGGAGATATCTCCGTTCGACTTAGTTTTCCTCGATATCTTATCATCGCCTCAAGATCTTGTATCTTGGTCAGATCTGTACTAGTACTGATAGTATGGACTTCCTCTACGATTATCTGTTTCTGCCATAGAGTAGGGTGATCTCTGCCCATACCTACATAAAGGGTATTTGTTTTGACATCTTTGCCTACTACAAAGTACGGTTGCGATGTACCTCCGATCCCGATACCTCTCCGTTGACCCAATGTGTAAAACCACACTCCGTCATGTTCTCCAACTACATGTCCTGTATCAATATCCACGATATCGCCTTGTTTAACGGTTAGATTCATTGACAGGAATTGCTTGATATCAACTTCACCAATAAAACAGATACCTTGGCTATCAGGTCGATCTGCTGAGGCTAGGTCGTTCTCATGTGCAATTTGACGCACCTCCTTTTTGGTCAGATCTCCCAATGGGAATATAGTACTTGATAGCTGAATAGAATTAAGTGCAGATAAGAAATATGTCTGATCCTTTGTTGTATCGACAGCTTTGAACAATCGTCCCAGATCTGTTTTTGAGTAGTGACCTGTGGCGATCATATCGGCACCGTCATCTAGAGCTTTGTTTAGAAAAGCTTCAAATTTAATATATTTATTACAAAGAATATCGGGATTTGGGGTGTTGCCTAAACGATACTGCTCAAAGAAATCTTCGATGACAGCCTCCCTATACTCTCGCTCAAAGTTGTAGATCTTAAGCTTAATTTGTAATTTCTCGCATACAGCTGTGACAAATTGAATATCTTCCTCCCACGGGCAGTTGTCCTCAAGGCCATAACCTTCTCCTGACCAGTTCTTCATATAGACACCGATAACCTCATAACCTTGTTTTAATAAGAGATATGCAGCAACAGAACTATCTACACCGCCTGACATCCCTACGTATACTTTCTTTTTCATTGATATGATTATATCATCAGTTCAATCATGAAAAGCAGTACATTTATAAAGCTCCTGTTTGTTGTAACTGTAGTTTTCATAATTTCTCTATTAGTACTTATCTACTCGAAACAGCAGAGTAGGGTAGTCAACCCTGAGGTTATAAGTAGTATAGATATAGTCACAATAAGAACAGCAGATAAGGATCTTGATGTGAATGTCGAGATCGCTAGAACAGATGCCCAACGTCAGAAAGGATTGATGGGCGTTACTGATTTATCTACTGATGAAGGTATGTTCTTCATATTTGAGAGTGATATTCGACACGGATTTTGGATGAAGAACACGCTAATACCTTTGGATATGATCTTTATCGACCAGAATTTAAGGATCGTAGATATAAATAAGAATGCACAACCGTGTGAGCCGACAATCCAATGTACTTCCTATGTACCACCCATGCATTATCGATATGTTTTAGAGTTGAACGGAGGGCTATCTGATCTTTGGGGAATAAAAATAGGGGACAGTTTGAATGTCCCTTTTGTACTATCAGACTAATGCTTATGGTAATTTACATTGAATCTATTGCATTCATAACACCTTGTACTTTTTCTCCCCATGTAGGACATTGATAACAGTAGTATTTTTCGATCTCTTCAGGTGTGTCAGCCCCTTTATCAAAATATCCAGCTCTTAAGAATGTAGCATGAAATTCTATCGCTTCATCATAATTCGCAAAAGATTTTGCATTTCCTTGACCGCCCATCCCTGCATAATTGTAGGGTCTGTAGTTATATTTCCCACCACTAGACTCAATTATTGAGATAGCTGGCATGAGGTTATAAGGTAGATCGTACTTCTTAGCCATTCGTACAAATGTTTCAGCATGAGCAGATAAAGGAGCACCTCTTTTTTCAAGATAGGCTCTGATCTTTTCGACCTGTACTTTGTTCAGGTCGATATCTCTCAAACGTAGTTCGATCTCAGCAGAGTTCTTGGTCTCGTAAGCCACCTTATATTCTTCTAGCGCTATAGTTGCCTCGTAGGCATCGATAGCATACACAGGTTGTGATGAGTAGAACCTATTATTCTGTGGATTTTCTATACCTAAGGAGGCAAAGTTACCAAGTATCAGTGTACCTGCAGTGATTGATAATATTCTCTTTTTTAGTGATAATGTCATCGTTGGATCTCTTACAAAAGTAATATACCAACTTCATATTATAGCATACTATGGGTTATCTGTCACCTGCTATATAATTCAAAAATACTTTAATAACGATATAATTATGAGAAATTTCTTGAACGGCTTTCTTATGGGTGCAGCTGAGATACTTCCGGCTATCAATGGTTCGATTGTCGCATTGCTTTTAGGAGTATACGAGAAGAGGATCGAACAGATCGCGGTGATAATGAATTCGTTTAAGAAGATCCTTTCTGATCTACGAAAAGGAAAGATAACAAAATTATCCGAAATCATTAAAGGATGGGACATCACATTCATAGGAGCTGCTACTGTGGGACTTGTTATCGGTACGATCGCGCTTACATTTGTGGTTATGGGAATCTTTGAGAATACCCCGCACTATGCACTAGCGTTCATCATGGGGCTTGTGGTAGCGGTTATTCCTATTCCGATACATTACATTGATAAAAAATACGTTTTGTATCTTTTTACTGCTGTTTTTGCAGTATTGTCGTGGTACTTATTAGGTATGCAAAATGTTGATATATCACAGCCAAGTCCAATATACTTAGCTTTCGCCGGGTTTACAGCTCTTTCCGGGATGATCGTACCCGGACTCAGCGGGTCGTTTATTCTTTTGGTACTTGGGGTCTATTACAGCGTGATATCCAATATCAAAGACATCATTACTTTCAATTTCGACCTACAAATAATTATCAATATCACAGCTTTTTCACTAGGTTCTATAAGCGGATTAGCAATATCCTCAAAATTGATCAAGCACCTCATGGATAATCATATAGCAGTTTTCATGTCTGTGATATTGGGATTGGTGATCGGATCGTTCAGAGAGGTATACCCGTTTGTGATAAATACAGCTCAAGATGGCTTGGAATTAGAAAAAGTAGCAATCAATTCATTTGATAGTAAGCAATTGGTATTCATGGCGATCTTATTTCTGATCCCTGCTGTTTCTCTCGGATATTCCAATATAAAGAAGATACGTTCTGGTGAATTTAATGTCTAATGAACACTATTTCAGATATAAAGCTCACGCATGGGGTTGGAAATCCAAACCAATTCCAGAGATCAGCATCTTCTCTTCTATAACCGTAGGATCCATCTAAAAATACTATTAAAGATCCATTAATAACTAATCAGCTTTAGTTAAGAAATTGAAAAACCTTATTAGGGAAAGAGTAACTGAAAACTCCTACCGACTATAAGTTAGCTGGTAGGAGGGATCGCCCCATCATCTCATCTGGTTTCCTGATATTCATAAGATCCAATATCGTAGGAGCAATATCTGATAATTGACCGTATGGGAGGTTGTCCTTCTTCAAAGAGCTATTTATGATCATAAACGGTACGGGATTGAGTGAATGCTCAGTATCGATATCATTTGTACCAACTTTGATCACCTCCTCCACATTCCCATGATCAGCTGTTAAGATAACAGTGCCACCAAGTGAGGTGAACTGCTTTACGAGCTGATCGACGACATGATCCACGACTTGTACGCTTCTGATGCACGCTTGAAGATTTCCTGTGTGTCCGACCATATCAGTATTTGCTAGATTTAGGACAACAAAATCATAGATGTTCAGATTCAGTCGTTGTTTAAGGATCGTAAGGATCTCCATAGCACTCATCTCGGGTTTTCGATCGTAAGTAGGTACATTTGGTGATGGTACCTCGATCCTATCTTCACCGGAATACTTGATAGAAAGACCACCATTGAAGAAATAAGTCACATGTGGGAACTTTTCGGATTCGGCGATACGTAGTTGTCTCATTCCATTCTCAGAAATGATCCTACCTAATGAAAGATTTACATATTCTTTTGGCATGATCACATGATTTGGATAATCTTTTCGGTATGAGACCATAGATGCAAAGAAGATATTTTGTAATGCTTTTGTCTGGAATGAATCAAATCTTTCAGATAAGAACGCCTCAGTTAATTGTAATGCCCTATCAGCACGATAGTTCAAGAAAAGAATAACGTCATTACTTGTGATGACAGGCACATTTTGGTCTTTTTTGATAATTGAGGGCTTGATATATTCGTCTGTAAAACCTTTGAGATATGAATTATTAAGAGCATCTTCCCAATTGTTGAACAATTCTCCTTTACCAAGAGTGAGTAGGTCATATGCTAATTTTGTTCTATCCCAATTGTTATTTCGATCCATAGCATATGCTCTCCCTATTATCGAAGCAATATGTCCAAATCCCGTATCATTGATCTGCTTGTTAAGGATCTGGAAGAATCTTCGTGCTTCTTTTGGAGGGCTATCTCGTCCATCAGTAAAGCAGTGGAAATATATGGGGTTTTTTACTGCTCTTTGTACAAAGAATTTGTGAGTAGCTAAAAAGTGATCTATATGGGAATGTACTCCACCGTCGCTGAAACATCCTATGATATGTATGTTCGAACCATTTGTTTGGGCGTGTTGTAGTGCTGAAAGAAGTGTTGTATTGGAATAATATGCCCCAGTCTCGATAGCGCGATTTATCTTGGGTAAGTTTTGTAATATGACCTTTCCTGCACCGATGTTAAGATGGCCAACCTCACTATTGCCGTATATTCCCTCCGGTAATCCTACAGCTGGCCCGGAGGCTTGAAGATATGTATGTGGATACGAATCCCAGTATCTTATGAGATTTTCAGGTCTGGCAAGAGTCACCGCATTCCCTTTATCTACAGGGGCAGCACCTAATCCGTCCATAATTATTAGCATCACTTTTTGGGAAAGTAGACCTTCATTCATATAGCATTCCGACAATAGTTAAATTCATTGTGGCACATTTCTGTAAATTATTCTATAATCTCCCCAATCCGTTAGTAGATAAGATATTTCCAGAAAGATAATGAACACAGATATCATTAATACAGTTCAAAAAACTCAACTGCAAGATCGTCCTGATATGCAAGTAGGCGATACAGTGAAACTTCATATGAGGATCACAGAAGGTGAAAAATCCAGGATCCAGATTTTTGAAGGGATCGTATTAGCTATAAAAGGTAGTGGGATGGATCAGACAGTGACAGTTCGAAAGATTTCTTTTGGTGTAGGTGTGGAAAAAATAGTCCCTGTTCATTCTCCAACATTAGAAAAGATCGAGGTAGTTAAGCGTGGTAAAGTAAGACAATCAAAGATCTACTATATGAGAGATCGTATCGGTAGAAAAGCAATGAAGATAAAAGGTTCAGAGCTTATGCCTATAGATGACCAGAAAATTGTCGAAAAAGAACAAGAACTATCAGATCAGACAGAAGCTCAAGATCAAGCAGAAGTTGTTGCAGAAGAAGTCGGATCTACATCCGATACATCTTCACAAGAACCTGTCAGTGAAGAATAATCGCAGGATCGATAATATGCGGGAGTAGTTCAATTGGCTAGAATGTCTCCCTTCCAAGGAGAAGGTTGCGGGTTCGACCCCCGTCTCCCGCTTTTTGAGAATTTTTACTCTAAAGATTTTCAAAATGAAATGAGACCTATCAGTGGGATCTTGGTGGAATTGTTGATGCGGTCTGCAACTTAAGAGCTTAGTAATTTAATTCTTAATAATCTAATATGAATAAAAATACTATTATGTTTGGGATCTCAGTTATCGGTCTTACAGGACTTGTCTTCTACCTACTTCTAAATACAAATATCCAAACTCCTGCACAACAAGGTACGAATGTCGACAATACAACAGATTCAACTAGGTCTACTACTGATACACCTCAAGGCGAGGATGTAGAAGAACTACTTACAGAAATCATAACAGAGGGTAATGGAGAAGAAGCAAAAGAGGGTGACACAGTAACAGTTCACTATACTGGTACTTTGCTCAATGGCTCAAAATTTGATAGCTCTCTGGATAGAGATCAACCTTTTTCATTCACATTGGGATCTGGTCAAGTGATCCAAGGTTGGGAACAAGGTGTATTGGGTATGAAAGTAGGAGAAGTAAGGAAGATCACTATACCTTCTGAACTTGGTTATGGTCCCGAGGGTAGACCTCCTGCAATTCCTGGAGGATCTGCACTTGTGTTCGAAATAGAGCTACTTTCTGTAGAGTAAGTATAATCCTGTATCTTAGAGCCATTTTTTGCTATAATAAAGTACTAAATATTAGTACTTGTTATGAAAGATATAAAACTTCCTACAGTTACTAAGAAAGCAAACTCATCTGATGATTTTGCCACAAATGTCACTATCCAAAATAGTAGTAATACTCCTTTGAGAACAGTTAAGCCACCTTCAATTACCGGCAAAACTAACGATGATCCTTCACAAAATGTTCCCAAATCTCCTACTGTATCGATCTCAACAAAAAAAAGTTCCGCTCTAGTAGATGATGCACGACCAAAAAAGGGCGGAACCTCTTCAAAGATCCAATCCGAAGAAAAAAATACTGCTGAATTTCAGAATGACCAAGCCTCAGTTGCCGACAATAATAATGATACCAATCACCTGAATATTATTACTGATCTACAAAATCCAGATACCAACTCTTCTCACCAAGTCTCAAGTAGTGATGATCAGCAACAAGACGCTATACAGCCAAAAACTAATGCCCAACAAAATACCTCTACACAACAACAAACCAACCCACAGGCCACTCCACAGCAACAGATAGATCAACAACCAGTCTCTAACCACCAGCAAACCGCTACCCAGAAAGCCCCCAATCAGCAAGTACACAATCAGCAAGTAAACAATCAGCAAAACCAAAGTCAGCAACAACGATCAAGTGGTGCACAGATGCAACAAGGTACTGTAGGGAATATGGGTCTTGGAGGGTTTGGTGGAGGATTGGGTGGAGGATTGGGTGCAGGATTTGGTGGAGGCAATACAGGAGGTTTTAGAAATGATCTCGGCGGAGGTGGATTTGGTTCCAATTCCATAGGTGCAGATCCGTGGGCAGATCCGTGGTCTGACCCTTGGAGCGCAGATCCCCGAGGAGGTCAGCAAAATTGGGGTAATCCTAATGCAAATCAACCACCAAAACAGCTGACACCTGCTGAAAGGGTTGAAATGATCGAAAAAGTATATCAGGATGTGTTAAATAGAAAGCCAGATACTCGTGATATTAACTACTATAAATACAGCACACTTGGAGAGAATGAGATCATAGCTCAACTACTGGTAGGTAAAGAGCACGTCCAATTATTGCAGGATGGGAAGGATTATAAAAAGATGAAGGATAGAGCGGAACAAGCTGAGACTAGAGTGAAAATGCTAGAGGGACAAATAAAAGATCAGCTAGAAGAATTCAGTAGTCTCGCAGATCTTCTTGAGGAAAAGAATCGATTAATACAACAGTTACGTAGAGATCAAAACAATCCATACAGCTTCCAAAGCCCCAAATCCTCAATACCACAGTTTATAGAGAATCATGATACTGGTAAAAAGCTCGATGTTGAGTCAACAACAAACGACCAATACGAATCACTCCCGACTGATGATTCTAATACAACGACTCTTGATCCGGATAATCGATCTGGTTCAGATCCAGTTGGTCTACATACAGAAAAGGAGGTTGACACTTCATCAGTAGCCGGTTTCTCAGTTCCGATGTTTTCTGACAGTATTGGGAGTTCAGCGATTAAAAAACGAACAAAAAGCTTGAAAGACAAGATAATAGAACTTTTCTCTGTGCAGTGATTAAGTTAATGGTATCGGTTGGATGGAAATTCATATCGGCGAAAAAATAAAAGAATATAGGGAAAAAGCTGGAGTATCACAAAAGAAATTGGGTATGTCTCTTGGATTATCTGATAAAGCTATAAGCGCATATGAAAGCGGAAGAACACTTCCACCACTCGAAACCCTTAATCGTATTGCTGTAGAACTTAAACGGCCCTTATCCTTCTTCTTATCTGACAGCAACAATATACGCTTAGACGAGAGATTAGAAAGTATCGAGAATACACTAAAAAAGCTTACAAAGGAGATAAACAAGCTGAAAAAGGAATTGCGATACCCCGAAGAATGAGCATCATTCTGTACCGTTTGTGAAAGAGTCGAGTTCAGCAGAGGACAACGGCTCTTTTTCTTGTCTTTGAGTGGTTATACTGTCGATCTCCGTTCGTAACTGATTGGCTTTGGCTTCATCCTGAGCTTCAATTGCAGAGTATAATTGCACATTTGTATCCCAGTATGATCTGATAAGCTGTAAATACTCCCTTGTGACAGTTAAATGTGCACTATATGGTTCAATGATCAGACGCGCATCATCTAAAAGTCTATGGCATTTAGTGACTTCTGATGAGATGATCGCCGAAGTTTCTTTAAGATCGATACCATCATAACAGGTAAGTGCGCTCTGATAGGAATTGTTGAAATCGATCGTAAACCTCTCCCTATCTATCCGTTCAAGAGTTATACGGTATTTTTCTGTGGCACTATCAAGTCGTATCAATTGATTTTCAGCATCAAATATATACTCATCAGCTAGATCTAGAGTGGCGATCTGCTCGTATTCATAATATATCTGTTCGTTTATCAGGATGGCTTGAGTATAAAGCGCAGAAAGATCAGCCAGTAAGTTCTTTCTCTCATCAAGATCAGATGCTGAAACAAGGGTCTCGTTCAAAGAGGTGATATTGTCATCGATCAGATTAAGCTTTTCATTTCCATCTGATATCTGTGAGGAAAGCTGTTCGTAAGTTTCCACATCAACCGTGATAAGTCCATCCTGACGATCTATGACCCATACAATTAGTGCGATCACAAAGGCTGTAAATATCAGAGTCGTGAGATAAATTACAACCATCAATCTTCGATTCATTATATTTGGGGTGGTTTGAGCCAGATCTTGAGCCATGTTAAGAACTTTTTCCCTAAGAAATAGATAATAACGAGAAAAACTATGGCAAGTAATATCAACACGATAACTCGAATGATCACCAACATAACTCTATTGGGATGACTTGGAGTGACTAAGAGGTTCTCATCTATGTCGATACGTACAGTGTCTGTTGAGGAATAGTTTCTACCATAGCCCCAATCTGTCACGTTGACCGTTATGGTATATGGACCTGATTGAGCTGGTTTGAGGTAACCCGTGACTGTGGTCTCTGTATCTTTTGGTAGTGGGAAGAAATTCTTATACTTTGTATCGTCTATACTCACCCCATATCCATATTCCCATGTTACCTCTGTCCTGCTAGCGTCGATCTTTGAACGGATCGTTACTGTCAAAGGAACTTTTCCATTCCATGGTGATTGTGGACCAACAGATATATCAACAAAAAATGGGTCTAGGATCTTACCATTCTCGTCTGTGGTTGTATCAATACTATCCATCTGTTCTGGAATATCAGGTGAATTATCGTAGACATTTTGATCTTGAAGAATTTCTTCCGCACCATCAGGTGGCGTATCATCTTTCTGTGCGGAAACAATAGAAGGATCAAACACCGTATTGAGCAAGACTAAAAGTATCGGTATCGCTAACAGTAGAGACAAATTTTTCATAACTATTTTCTTATAATAACTTACCTACAGCTTTTGCAAATGTATAAAGTAGTTCCGAAACTTCGCTTTTATTAGGTGCGTACTGCTCATGTACTACCTTGTTTCGTATCTTGTGAGCATCCCATATCTTATTATACTCGATAGAAGTGAATAAGTACTTTGCTTTTTTTAGATTATCTCCAAAAGTACCTGAATTTCCGAAATATGAATGAAAAGAATCAGCAGTTATATTATCCGCTCTTATTACAAGATCTCTTAACTCAGCTTCTGAAGTAGCATTGATAGAAGATAGGGCGCGTAGCATATCTAGCTTATCGAGTATGAGCCTCTTTTTGGGAGAAGCTTTTTTCATAATGAAACCCAGAAATACTCCACCACCAACTATTACTAAAAGTAGTATAAGGATTACATTATTTACGAGTAAGCCGTCCATAGATCTTCTCGGAGAATAATTGAATTAAAAATATCATTCCTACAAATAGTATCAGATTGATAATATTTATCATATGACCCCACCACCATGGAAATGAGATCTGAGGTGTCACAGAAACAAAGTCTTGTAATGTTGTACCGCGATCACTTACAGTATTCACCTGGATGTCTAGATCTTCAGGAGCTTTTGTAGAAATGGGTATACTATGTGTGAAAGTCTGACCGGGTAGGATGATAAGATCCGGTAGCGTCTCTTTCAGAACCCCATCTATAAGGATATTTGCAGATCTGACTATTGTGCTTCCATTATTCAATATCTCAATAGTAAATGATGAATTTGTATCAAATATGCTTGCTTCTTGGGTATAAGCGGATAATCCTATCGAATCGATAGGGGAAAAGGGTTGGTTCAATGGTGTTAACGAAAGCTCCTTAATGGTGTAGCTGTTGAATTGTGGATATGTAGGATCCAAACCTCTATACATCAGGTTGATCCTACTTAGTACAAAGTCATTGCTTTTGTTATTACCATAAAGCTCAGCTTCATAAGTATCTAACTGCATCCATCCTGTGAGAGGATCCCAATACTCGACCCAAGTATGAGTAGTGCCAGGAGTTTTGTCATCCATGATATCAAGTGTGTAACCAATCACTTGTCGTGAAGGAACTTTATTTTCGCGAAGGAGGCTTAGAGTGAGATCGACATAATCTTGTGGAGTAGCCTCAGTATTTCCTTTCAAGAGAACATCTCCACCCAAGCGATAAGTAAGCTCAGTTGATCTCGAAATGTCTAAGGACTCTGTCACCTTTGAGTTCACAGAATCGATAAATCTACTCCTCTCACCCTGCGTACTTTCACCCCAGTTCGTGATCGTAGGGAGATCTTCAATGTTAGGATCGGTTATTGACCAATAACCAGTTTCTATGCTGTATAAAGGATTCAAGAACGGATTTGATAGTAGAGGTTCTGAGATGATCTTTTTAGTAATATTACCCAAAATAGATACTGATACTGTAGAAGAAGGCTGTAGAGTATACATCAGATCGAGATTACCCTCGCTATCTTCGTTTGATGAATCAGGAAGGGGGGTTATCTGCGTGATCGACAATAATTGTGATCTGTCTGACGGAGGAAGTGATATATGAAAACTTTTAGAAATACTGTCTGGATTGGTCAGTTCATGCGTTAATATGAATTTATACGGAATACTTTCGCCAGTCAGTAGATAGATATTCCATCTCGGTTCCTCGATGAAGTATTTTGTATAGTCAGTACGTGAGGATCTATCAGAGTAAGGACTGAGTAGATGAAGCTCGGTAGGCTCGGGGATCAATATCTCAGCTGAGGAGATCGAAGTACCTCCGAAATTAGTTGGAAGAGTGATCATTGTATCTTGTGGATCGTCCTTACTACTAAATTCATAGGTTGTTTGGATCAGTATGGGATCATTCTTTCGTGCGATCTCATTATTTAGATCGATCGTCACCTCAGTACCACTTGTGATCGGTTTAAGTTTTGTTTCTAAATATTTTGAAGATCTTCTCACCAAAATCTTAGATGGGGATGTGGTAGGCAACGTGATGGTTATGGTACGTATTGGAATTGGTGAATCACTACTATTTGAGACCACAGTTAGAAGAGTTCCATCGACTGTACCTCCAGGATCCCTTAGGTCATAGGTTAATGAGGATGAGATCGTCACACTATCTTCTACAGCAACTACTTGTTGTGGAAGGATGTAAAAGAGTATTAAAAACAGAACGGAAAGACCTTTAGATCTCAATAGTGATCCCAGAATTTGCATATAACCATTCAAATTTTTCATGCTTACGTAGTATCTGTTTTATTAAGGGGGTTTTCAACGTGATCCCGTAATTTTGTACTATTTTTTCCCAAACAACTTTCCTATAACTAACAACATCTTTGTATAACGGATTTCGTACAACTTCCTGTTTTGCATTCTTTCTGATTACATAATATGCCATACCATTCATCTCGTCTAGAACTGGTGTAAGTTTCGCATCCATAGGTATAACCTCTGAGATGATGAAAGATGATTGTCGTGTGTTTATAAGTGATACAGCATAACCCTTTGGTATGAGGATCTTCTGATCACGTTTGACCTTAGAAACGATAACATCATTCTCTCCTTTAATGTAATTCTGGACAATGATCGTACCTCCTCCAGAAAGAACCTCCATGATCCTAGGAGTATCTGCGCGAAGTGCTCGTGTTTTGATGAATTCGATGCCTGCTAGATTTTGTGGGATTACATATATGTTTACTTTGAATCCCTTCTCCTCAAACACCCCCTCATGATCTAATGAGTAAAATTTCGTATAACAGTGCTCGGGATAAGAAAGCTCTCGATTTAGAAGTTGTTCTCGAATATCGTCGATCGAGAACATTTTAGATCTTTTCACAGTGAGGTCTTGAGATATCAACGAGCCCTGATCATATACTAGGTCAAAACCTGCAGACTTTTTAAGGTCTATTTTAGCCATGTGTGTATTATATCACAATGGGACTATAGGTCTTTTGTATATGAGTCAAGTTCGATCATGAAATTGTTGACACCGTTAGCCCAAGCATGTGCTGGATTTAGGCCACATGGAGGACAGTATGTTGCTTCAATATCAAAAGGTGTTAGATCTGTCCCGTATCCTATGGCTAAACGCTGTGTGACAGTCGTGATACCTTGTCGCCAACTAGTGAAATAGCTCCAATCCCGCGTAGGATCGCCTTTCCACCCCCATGCATTGTTAGATCTATATGGAATGAGATTGCCAAATGCTGATTCAACACCTGAAATAGCAGCTACCAATCGCCAATCCAATCCAACCTTATCTGCTTCAGTGACAAATACATCTGCATAAGGATACATAGGGCTTTGATAATCTATAAGGAAGTTTCTCATTGCAATGATCCGTGGATCTGTTGTAATTATTTGAGGAAGGTCGTTAGGATCTACTGCTTGACGATTTGTGATCCCAGCTACTGCTTCTGCAGAATTTTCACGATCTGCGATAGCAGATAGGTACTGAGTAGATGTCGACCTTTTTTCTGAAGCTAGAGTTATCAGGACTGATTCGATCCGTGGTTTGAGATTTGGAGACCAAAATTGAACGAATGTTATGATAAGGATAAATATCAGTATGAAGTTTTTTGCTATTGCGACTATCCTACGCACAGTAGAGTCAGGGTCATTTTAAATTGAGTGGTATATTATCACTTTTGTATGCATAGTATAACAGAATGGTTTGACTCTTATTCAATATCAGTATAATGAATTATACGAATTTATGAAATTTACACATCTACATCTACATACAGAATATTCTTTGCTTGATGGGACGATAAAGATCCCTGCATTGATCGAGAAACTTAAAGCCTCAGGTATGGATGCTTGTGCTATCACGGACCATGGTGTGATGTATGGAGCCTACAAGTTTTACAAGATGATGAAGGAAGCGGGTCTAAAACCGATCATAGGTTGTGAGATATATGTCGCCCCTAGAGATCATCATATGAAAGAAGCCGGAATAGACAATAAGTACAACCATATGGTTTTACTTGCAAAGGATCTCGAGGGTTATAAGAACCTTATAAAGATACTCTCTATTTCTCATTTGGAAGGCTTCTATTACAAACCTCGAATAGATGTAGAGCATCTCCGAAAGTATTCGAAAGGATTAATTGCCACATCTGCATGTCTTGGAGGTGTTGTTGCCAAAGATCTATTGAACGGACAGTACGATAAGGCTAAGAACAATGCCATTATGTACAAGGAGATGTTTCCCGATAGATTCTATATCGAGATCCAGCGAAACGGTCTAAAAGAACAAGATGATGTGAATCCACAGTTACTTCAAGTAGCGGAGGAACTTTCACTTCCTATTGTTGCCACCTGTGATGCTCACTATCTGGATAGGGATGATTCAATGATCCAGGAGATACTATGGTGTATTGCTGACGGAAAAACATTAGATGACCCGACACGTAGAAGTTATGGAACTCAGGAACTGTATCTAAAAACTTCAGAGGAGATGGAAGAGCTTTTCTCAGATCTTCCTGAAGCCTTAGAAAATACTCAAAAGATAAAAGAGCAGATAGAAGAATTTGATATCACCTTCGGTAGGGTAGAACCGATATTTGATGAATTACCAGAAGGAGAGAACTCTGAGACTTTCTTGCGTAAGCTAACATACGAAGGAGCAGAGAAGAAATACGGCAAGATAACTCGAGAGTTGCAAGAAAGGATAGATTTTGAGCTATCTGTAATCAATGACAAAGGATATAACGATTATTTCTTAGTAACGAGGATGTTCGTGAAATTCTGCAGGGATAATGGAATTGTTGTCGGAATGCGAGGCTCAGGATGTGGATCTGTTGTTGCTTACTGTACTGATATTACCCATCTTGAGCCGATATCGTGGGAGCTATACTTCGAGAGATTCTTAAATCCTGAGAGAAACTCACCACCAGATTTTGACCTTGACATTGCTGATGCAAGACGCGACGAAGTGATCCAATTTGCGATCGATCATTTTGGAGAAGAGAATGTAAAACAGATAGGTACATTCAGTAAATTACAGACAAGACAAGCTATCCGTGATGTATCTCGAGTATTAGGGATAGATCTTAAGGTCGCCGATCAGCTAAGTAAAATGGTAGAGATCCTTTTCGGTAAGGCTAGGAGCATCGATTATATGATCGAGAACAACATTGAGTTTGCAGATCTTATCAATTCATCACCTGAACTTCAAAGAATGGCTGAAATAGTTCGGAAGATCGCTGGACTATGCAGAGGTGTGTCCACTCATGCTTGTGGTGTTGTTATTACTCCCACACCAGTATCTGACTACGTACCTCTACAGAGAGATTCAAAGAACGAAGGTATCGGAATGACACAATATGAGATGTTCGACCTTGAACCTGTTGGTCTGATGAAGTTTGACTTCTTAGGATTGAGGAATTTAGCTGTAATTGGTGAAGCATTAGAAAAAATTAAAGATACCAGAGGTATTGATGTAGACCTAATGAGTGTTGACCCAAATGACGAAGATACGTTCAAGATAATTCAACGAGGACATACGGTAGGTATTTTCCAACTTGAGAGTGAAGGTATGAGAAAAACTATAAAAGGTTTGAAACCAGCTACTCAGGAAGAGATCTGTTACCTCCTTGCGGCATATCGACCAGGTCCAATGCAATTTATCCCAGAGTACATCTCTGTAAAGGATGGAGATAAGGAAGCCGAATATCTAATGCCTGAACTAGAGCCGATCTTGAGGATCACAAACGGAGTTATCACGTATCAGGAACAGGTCATCAGAATAGCGGTAGATATTGCAGGATATTCGATGGGTGCTGCCGATATGCTTAGAAAAGCTATGGGTAAAAAATTGATGGATGTAATGGAGAAGGAAAAGCCGAAGTTTATATCAGGAGCGGTTGAAAAAGGTTTTAATCAAGCAAGTGTTGATGCTCTTTGGGAAAGACTTTTACAATTTGCAAATTATGGTTTTAATAAAGCTCATAGTGCATCTTATGCCTTGGTTTCGTATTGGACAGGTTACCTTAAAGCACACTATCCGCTAGAGTTCATGGCCGCACTACTAGAAGGGGATCTGGACAATTTCGATCGTGTTGTGATCGATCTGCAGGAGTGTGAGAGATTGGGAATCGCTGTTTTACCACCGGATATAAACTTGAGTGATGCAAAATTCACTATCGAAGATGAAGAGAACATTAGATTTGGAATGGCAGCGATAAAAAATGTCGGAGAGGACGTTATTCACCAGATCGTTAAAGAAAGAAAGCAGAACGGACCATTTCTCAACTTTGATGACTTCTTGTTCCGTATAGTCAAAAAACGTATCCAGAAGCGAACAATCGAATATCTTATACAAGCCGGTACAATGGATACCCTTGGTGATCGCAATCAACTGATCTTTAATCTGAGTAATTTGTATGAAAGATATAAGTCAGAATATCAAGACGCTGAGCGAGGTCAGTTCGATCTTTTTGGTAATGGTGAAATAAAGACACATATCGAAACCCCTACAGTTCTGCAAGAAGCGGAGCCAACGACTGTTCATCAACGTTTAGAATGGGAGAAAGAACTTCTCGGGCTGTATCTTACTAGTCACCCTCTTGATGATCTGCATGATTTTTTCGAATCAAAAGGTGTTATCCAGATCTCGAGGTTGATACACGAACCACCCTCAAGGAAGATTTATATAGTAGGGGGTATCGTAGCAAATATAAAGCGAATAACCACAAAGAAAGGCGACTATATGGCTTTTCTTACAGTTGAAGACAAAACAGGTAGTATAGAGATGGTCGTATTCCCATCCTCTTATGACGAATTACAAGATGAACTTCAGCCCAATAAACCAACTTTATTTGCCGGTCGATTGAATCAGAGAGATAATAATGAGATAAGTTTTGTACTTGAGAAGGCAAAAGTTGTTGATGAAGAGAAACACGGGACCAATTTTCAAGGCATCACATTCAAAGTGACGAGTAAGCATTCTGTTGAGGAAATTAATGAATTAAAGCAGTACATTCGCGAACATCCGGGTGATGTTCCTGTTAAGATCACTATAGTTGATGAGGATAGTAGTGAAAGATCGGTGTATCTTGACCGTCCAGTACAGGTCGATGAGCAGACTGAAGCTTATCTTAAAAAATTCTCTTAGTGGCAAAATTATCTATCGAAAGGCAACTAGACAAGATCCCCAACACATCAGGGATATACAAATTCATAGATAAGTCAGGAAAACTTCTGTATGTAGGAAAGGCAAACAATCTCAGAACTCGAGTGAGATCATATTTCACCCAGATCCATGATGATCGACCTCATATCATTCCGATGATCGAACAGATCGAAAAGATCGAAGTAACTGAGACAGAAAATGAGATAGAGGCATTAGTTTTAGAGAGTGCATTGATCAAAGAAAATCAGCCTCACTACAATATCATGCTGAAAGATGACAAATCTTACGCATGGATATACATAAACACAAGAGATGAACTACCAACAGTGTCTATCCTCAGATCAATAAATCTCAAAGATTATAAAAAGGGTAGATTATTTGGACCATACCCAAATAGTCGAGCTACCCGACAGATATTCAGATATATTCGTCAGATCCATCCTTTCTGTACATGTGATTCTCCGAGTGAACCGTGTTTGTATTATCGAATGAAATTATGCAATAACCCCAAATTTGGAGACCATACCTTGTCTCAATACCAGCAGAGTATAGAAGGAGTCATTAAGTTCCTTGAGGGTAGTAAGCGTAATCATATAAAAGAATTAAGGAAACAGATGGATCAGCTAAGTCAGGATCGTGATTATGAAAATGCAGCGATACTAAGGGATAAGATATATGACCTTGAGCATCTTGGAGAGGACATTCCTTACTATCAGAGTGAATCAGATTTCATAATTCAAAAGAAGACACAGAATCATAAGATCATTCAGAAATATCAGAAAGATTTTGCTATCCCACTTCCTGAACGCATCGAATGTTATGACATATCAAATCTACAAGGAGATCACGCCTATGGCTCCATGACAGTAGCTATTGATGGGGAGCTTAGACCAGATCAATATCGAGTATTTAAAATACGCAAGGGGAAAACTCCAGACGATTTCGAAATGCTCAATGAGGTGATATCAAGGCGGATAAAACATCTTTCGATATCCGATGACGTCTCACTATCCAATAAACCAAACTTGATACTGATCGATGGTGGGAAAGGACAGATATCTGCAGTTGCAGAGGAGATACCGACTGAGATAACGCTTATGGGAATAAGCAAGGGAAGGAGTCTAAGAAAACGCGGTAAAAGGAGAAAAGATATGTTCTGGTTACATCGGGAAGATAGTACAGAACAGGTATTTACTAAAGAGCCAAGACTTCTAGTGGTACTACGTGATGAGGCGCATCGTTTTGCTCTGAAGCACCACAGGATCGCTAGGGCAAAAGGGATGAAAGGCTCGCTACTAGATAGGGTTGAAGGTGTTGGGCCTAAGATCAAGAAAAAGCTTATGAAAAAGTTTGGATCAGTAGCTAATATGCATGGTCTGAGTATTGATGAGTTGAATGAAGTTGTTTCTAACAGATCAACATCATTGAAATTACATGATGCCCTTAAAGATTCAACAAATACAAAGAAGCAAAGCAAGACAAAGTAACCTCAACATTATCATTCCAGAGCTCCTATGCTATTATCTTTCTGCCTTAGATTATTCCTAAGGAAATCAAAGAAAGTATCGTTCTCACTATCATAATAAAGTCCATAATAGTAGGAAGAACGCTCATTTGCGAGTATTGCTATGGAAGAAATCTTTCCACCGTTTACAACTGTTGCCTCCAACTCTCCGTTCTCATTATATACACTGTTGAGGATGGCGTACTTCCCACCATTCTCACTTCTACTATTTAGGATGTCGACAAACAGCTCTAGTGCCTTGTCAGGATAACTATTTTCCAAAGGGGCTATCGGTTCAAGGATATACTCACGACTATCTGTGATCGAAGATATTTTCAATGCCTGTAATTCTCCCTCATCAGTGGCATAGTATGATGTCACATACTCTACAGGAACTTTCAAAGTCCAAGGAAAATCTGGCAATAAATCTGTACCTTCAGATGATGCCAGAACCAATTCTCTTTCTATCTCCTGTTTTGCAAGACGACTTAGCCCTTGTTTAGCATCTGATATTGATAATCGCTCATACCAGATATCGTTAACCCTTTCATATATCCTCAAACCGAGATCTTTACTTGGATTTTCCCAATAATCTCCATACATCTCATCCTTTTGTGTTCTGGGAACAAATTTGATGTGGTTCCATCCTCGTTCTGGTAATTCAATCTTGTAATAATCGTATACTGATTGTATATCTGTACCTAGAGGTATCCTATAGATCGATCGGCCAGATGAAACAAACGTTTCTACTATGGCCTCATCAGAACTATTCGAGAATACATATTCACTAGTCGGGAATACAGGTACTGAGTCAAAACCTATAACTGACGTAAGATCCTGTTCGACTACCCCTTTTGATGCTCGCAAACTAATTACCCAGTTGATAGCAGTGTATGAAGAAACTAATAATCCTAGAACCAACGATAGGTATAAGAAAATTTTCAGTATGCTTCTAAAATATTGACGAAATATACCTCCTCTATAGATCTTTTTCTTACCCCTCGTTTTATTTGACCTAGTTAGGATCGATCGACGTCTAGTTTTATAGCTTCCATTTGACTGTTTTTTGGAAAACATAACACTTCGGTCTCGATCATCACCTTTTCTTTGTTGTTTTTTTTCTAATTTGAATAATTGCATGATATAAGAACATATTATAGAATATCATCGTCTTTGTGGAGTGTTTCTGATTTTTATTAAAAATACCACTTAACATTGCGGGATCGTCTAATGGTAGGACACCGGCCTTTGAAGCCGAGAATCGGGGTTCGAGTCCCTGTCCCGCAAGTTGATATCATGTCCTATGGACATGATAAGCAACTTGCATACATAGAACGAAAACCCTCGAGCGAAGCTCGAGCAAGGTGAGCCAGTCCCGCACATCCGAAGGATGGCGGGGAGTCCCTGTCCCGCAAGTGTCCCAAGAGCGTAGCGATTGGCAGACACTCGTGGATCCCACAAGGCGAAGCGTCGCGGCGATCCCGAAACCAGGGTGTCCTGTACAAGCATAATGGTTGACCATCTATAACATAGGTTCGAGCAATGCCAACTCCCCTTAAATGAAAATAGAATAAAATTCCATTTTAAAAATATCTGTTACGCAAATATAAATGCTTTTCAGCACTTTTATACTCACACATAGCTTTAAGCCCTTGATAAATAAGCATTTAATTATGATTTAGATAGGAATAATTTCCGATTAAAATAAGTAGTCCAGTTGAATGTTACCCTTGGTATACGTATACTTGTTAACGAATGGAGATGAAAATGTTAATCAGTACACAGGTTCAAGGTTATATCAAAGAAAATAGTAATACCTAAAATATTTGGCGAAACCTCTGATGAACAATATGAAAGAGATCTACAAAGTCAATGTTGAAGGTACAAACATCACAGTATGTGTTGAAACGTACGATAGATCATATCCTGTAATCTTGTTTATCGCTGGTACCAGTGGGAATTCACTATCTGACAGATTTGATGGACTATCAGAAATGCTTATAAACGAAAGATTCACATTTGTACGATTCAATTTTCGTGGGCATGAGGAAGGTAGAACAATAGATGAGTACTCACTTAATGACGAACTCAAAGATATGAAAGAGGTGATCGAACTACTCGAACATGAAGGATACAATACTCAAAATCTCAGCATACTAGCTAAGAGTTTCGGAGCAGTCAAAGCATTTTGTCTCAACAGAGAGTATGGCCTAATAGGTTTACTTTCACCAGCTGTTTTTTTCTCAGAGCGTGGAAATTTAGGACCTATCAGCTCAAAAGAATATAAGAATATAGCTAGTATTGAAGATATTAATATCCCACTAGATGTACTCCGTAACATTACTGCCCCTGTGTGTATTGTACATGGAGAAAATGACAGTACTATTCCGATAAGTAACTCGTCAGAGATCTTCTCAAATTTAGCAACAGTTCATGAAAAAAAAGAACTACATAAAATTCCTGGAGCGAATCACTCGATGTTGGATAAAGCTCAATATTCAGAAGCGTATAAACTGATCACAAGCTTCTTCAGAAAATATAGGGATTCGATCTGGTCATATCATTCAATTGTTTGGAAGTTTAAGGATAAAGAGTATCTTTTCGATGTAATCACATCATCAAATTTTAAGAAGATAAAAAATATCAGACAAGTATATACCCTCATGTTAAGTAAAGATAAGGATAAAATTATGCTAGTACATAATACTCAAGGTATATGGATATTACCGGGAGGGGGAGTTGAGAGAGGAGAATCACACATCGATACGATTGTGCGAGAAGTGAGAGAAGAAACAAATTGTGATATTGACCTGTCAACTGTAGAGCCGTTGTATTATCAATTGACATATGTTAAGAAACCGTCTGGTAGATGGGAATATCATTCTGCGCAGTTAAGATATAAAGCTGTTGTGAAAAAGGAAAGAAAGTTTGTGGAAGACCCAGATAATGGAGATATTGATGAGGTTAGATGGGTTAGTATCGATGAAATTCATAGATATCTTGATTGGGGAAAAACTGTCGATATAATCAAGGAATTACTTCTGGAAAAATGAATTTTTTAATCATCTATGATTTATTGTTCTGTACGATCTTATGATATAAGACACTACAAATCCGAATATTCCAATGCCACAATTATGTCCCTCCATTCCTCACTTCCTACGAGTATAAAGAAAAAGGGTTAAAGAAGAACCAATAAATATACCAAGAAGATTTAATACAAAGATAATTATGTACTGCAATGCGAGAGTATAATTATCTGTTGTCATTCCAGCAGTAAAATATGCTATCGGCGGAACCAGAGATATAGCTATAGCTACTCCTGCACTTGTATTAGAGGTCCTGTGCCATAACCAAAGAAGCGCACCAACGATTCCCATCAGTATGGCAACTCCTAGCACGTCAAAAATATTTGGATCTGGTTTAATGATCACATAATCCTTCAGCTGTCCAGCAATCCTCAAAAATGTCCAAAATCCAAAACTAACCAAAAAAGATATCGATATCGCAATAAAAAGTGATCTAAACGCTTTCCTAAACCCTACAAGGTCTTTAGAAGTGATATACACAATAGTTGATATCAAAGGATCAAATAGGGGTGAGACAAGCATTGAACCGATAATGATGAAATCATTATTCATCTTGATCCCAAAAACCGCGAGTAGGCTTGCGACAACGGTGAGTATGATCAGGTCTTGATCTAACTTCGATTCATTTCTTGCTTTATCTACGAGATATTTTTGAGCCTCATTCATGTGTCTGATACTAAATTTAATTTAAATTAAAAGAACTTAAGCGTCGTAACAAATTGCGGTATCAAATTTCTGATATTTTCGAGTAATCTATTGTATTCATACCAAAAACCGCTTCAAAAGCACAACCGTTAGATCAGTTCCTTTAGATCGTCTATCTGGTCTCGTAGTTCAGCTGCCTTTTCAAACTGTAGGTTACCCGCAGCAACAAGCATCTTTTCTTCAAGATCTTTGATCAATCTTCTAATATCTTTCTCCGGAGGATGATTCTTCTCAACCCATTCTGTGTAATTATTGGTTGTTTCTGGCTTGTCAACTAGCTTTTCCCTGATCTCCTTTATGATAGTAGTTGGTTCGATCCCATGCTTAGTATTGTACTCCGCCTGATAATCCCGCCTCCTAGCCGTCTCGCTGATGGCGTATTTCATACTATCTGTCTGTTTACTTGCATACATAATAACTCTACCTTCTACATGCCTTGAAGCTCGTCCGATCGTTTGTACCAAACTGGTTTTACTTCTTAGAAATCCTTCCTTGTCTGCATCTAGGATTATCACAAGTGATACCTCAGGAAGATCCAAACCTTCTCGGAGTAGATTTATCCCTACTACAACGTCATATACACCAAGTCTCAGATCTCTAAGAACTTCTACTCTTTCAACTGTATCTTGATCAGAATGTAAATAATGAACTTTGACCCCATGATCCTTGAGAAATGTAGATAGATCCTCTGCCATTCGCTTAGTTAGTGTGGTGATAAGAACTCTCTGCTTTTTAGATAGAGTTTTTCGAACCTCATCGATAACGTCATCTATCTGATCCTCTGTTGGTCTGATCTCAACAATCGGATCTAGTAGTCCTGTGGGACGTGTAAGAAGTTCGGTTACTTTTTTCTGACTATCATTCATCTCCCATTCATTTGGTGTTGCGGAAACATAGGTGGTGTATCCTTGCTTTGCTCTAAATTCTTCGAAATTTAGGGGACGATTGTCTAAAGCAGAATGTAGTCGGAATCCATAATCTATGAGTGTTTGTTTTCTGATACGATCGCCATTGTACATCCCTCCAACCTGAGGGATAGTGATATGAGATTCGTCAATGAACATTAGGTAATTTGAGGGGAAATAATCTAGTAGTGAGTATGGAGGAGAACCAGGAGGTCTCCCCTCGAAGTATGCAGAATAATTCTCCATCCCTTTGCAGTAGCCGACCTCACGTAGCATTTCGATATCATAGATCGTTCGCTGTTCAAGTCTCTGTGCTTCCAACTCCCTGCCAAATCTCCTGAAGTAATCAAGTCTATCCTTGAGATCAATTTCCATCTGATCTGTAGCTTTCTGGATGATGTCCTTATCAAAAATGAAGTTCTTTGCAGGAAAGATCTCCACCTCAGACACAGATCTTAACTTTTGTTTGGTAAGGGGATCTATCATGTGGATCTCCTCAAGTTCTTCACCCCACAAGATCAGACGATACGGAAAATCATTATAGGGAACAAATATATCAATAACATCGCCATTTATGCGAAACGATCCTGGTACAAGGTCAGTAAGATCCCTTTGGTATTGCATGAACACCAATTCTCGCGAGAGTTCTGAGATCCTAATGGTGTCACCAACCCTTAACTCAAATGCACGCTTCTCATAATCATCTGGACTACCAATATTATAGATACAAGAAACTGAAGCAACGATGATCACATCATTTCGTGTGCGTATAGCGTTCATGGATGATAGTCTAAATCTTTCGATCTCTTTGTTGATATCAGCCTCTTTCTCTATATACATATCTTTCCCAGGAATATATGCCTCTGGTTGATAGTAATCGTAGTAAGACACAAAATATCTAACAGCGTTTTCAGGGAAGAACTCCTTAAACTCCTCATATAATTGGGCTGCTAAAGTTTTATTATGAGAAAGAATTAGGGTAGGTCGATCTAGCTTCTCAATGATATTTGCCATAACATATGTCTTGCCAGAACCCGTAACCCCAAGGAGTACCTGCTTTTCGATACCACTCTCAATATTTGTTGAGATCGAATCAATTGCGATACGTTGATCATCGCTAGGTGTATAGTTACTTACGAGTTTTAGCTTTTTTGAAGCCCTATCTATCACATTGTGATTCTACCAGTTATCGTTCAGCTTTTCATCCGTAAATAGCACAACTTATGTGGTAAAATCACATACATATGAATCGAGAAATTATTCAATTACCACAGGAGATCATAAATAAAATAGCTGCAGGAGAGGTAGTAGAACGACCAGCTTCTGTGGTTAAGGAGTTGGTTGATAACAGTATCGATGCCGGATCGACGAGCATACAGATCTCGATCAAAGATGGAGGACAGAAACTGATCGAAGTTATCGATGATGGGATTGGTATTCCCGAGGATCAGATCTCTAATGCCTTTATTCCCCATGCTACTAGTAAGATCCGGGATTTTGAAGATCTAAATACATTGCTAACGCTGGGTTTCCGTGGGGAAGCATTATCAACTATTGCATCCGTTAGCCAGATTGAGGTGATCAGTAAGGTTCAAGATGAGAAGCATGGGTATATAGCCCATATCTCTAATGGAAGTGTAACAGAGATTAAACCGAATCCTAGAGAGGTAGGGACTACTATCCGTGTACGAGATCTTTTTAAAAATATTCCTGCAAGGTCAAAATTCCTGAGAAAAGCTCAAACCGAATACAAATATATTTTAGCTATATTAATGCAGTATTTTCTAATCAATCCATCTATACGTTTCAAGCTATTTAATGAAGATAAGCTGATTTATGACCTACATCCCTCTGAATCAGAGGGTAGATTTTCAGATAAGAGGATAGATGATGTATTACAAAGTGATTTCTCCCAAGAAATGATCGAGTTATTCTATGATGGTGCCGGAATTAACATTTCTGGATTTATCGCACACCCCAAGTACCATGTATCAAGAACAACCCATACATACATATTTGTGAATGGTAGACCTGTAACGGATAGAGGGGTGATAAGATCTATAATTCAAGGGTGCGGTTCATTTATACCAAGAAGCGAAAAAGTTCCTTTTGTGATCAATATTGACATATCACCAAGTTCTGTAGATGTAAATGTCCATCCACGAAAGGAAGAGGTGCGTTTCCTAAATCCGTATAGAGTATATTCTGCTATCGAAAACGCTGTCAACAAAGCATATGAGCGTGAATTAGGAACTTCTCGATATATCGACAATGTAATGGATGCTCAAGACGCAGCCCTTGTAAGATTCCGTGATACTGAAACACCCGATCGTTCTACTATCAGTTCAGATGGTTTAGAACATCAAGAGTATCAAGCATCATTCACATCTGGATCATTAAATGGCGTTAATGGAACTGATCGGTCATCATTGTTTGGTAATCCAACAGACGTTCACATATCCCATCAAAATACCGCTATGGTTGAGATGGATCATGTTTCAGGAGCACTGCACGAACAACCTGTAAATGTTTTTCAAATATTTAAGAAATATTTAGTGTATGAATTCGAAAATGAATTATGGTTACTTGACCAGCATGCTGCCGCAGAGAGGATCACTTTTGAGCGGTTAAAGGCTAATCTGGAAGAAAGTACTAAAGAAGTGCAGGAGCTTCTGCTTCCTGAAGAGATCAAACTGAGCAAGAGTGAGATCGAATATCTTCGTGGAATATCCGAACAGTTGCTGGGTATGGGGTTTACATTCGAGCTAAAGGATGATTCTATACAAATTAGTGCAGTTCCTGCTGAACTAGCAACAACAGACCTAAAGGGATTGGTCAATGAGCTAATTGATGAACAATTATCGGATGATATTGATGATATAACCGTAAGAGAGAGATCAGATTCTATCATTGCTACAGTTGCGTGTCATAATAGTATACGTACTGATCAATCCCTTCATAAAGAAGAGATCCTCTCAATATTAGCGCAATTATTCAAATGCACGAACCCGTATAGCTGCCCACATGGACGACCAATTATATGGAAAAGTACCTTAGAACAGATAGATTCTAACTTTGAAAGGACATATTAGATTGACGACACTTTATCTACTTCCAACACCAATGGGAGATATCGACACTGTTCTTTCTGACACCTATAGCAGTATCGGAAAGCTAGATTTTGATATACACATAATCGAGACAGAGAAGATCGCACGTACCCATCTAAGACTTCTCTATCCTAAAAAAGATATAAGAAATGTTAACAGGATCGAGCTGAATGAGCATTCCCGACCTGAGGATATGAAAGAACTACTCATTGCGATGAATGATAAGAAGTCTGTTCTAATGCCTGATGCGGGTGCTCCAGGTATCGCTGACCCAGGAACAGCGCTGATCAGAGAATCACATCGAAAAAACTACATTATAAAGCCACTCCTCTTTTCATCCTCTGTCACTGCTGCAATTGCGTGTTCAGGTTTAAACGGTCAATCCTTCACTTTTCACGGATATCTTCCAAAAGAGCAAAGCTCACGTCAAGATACAATAAGACTCTACGAACGAATATCAAAGAAAAACGGTTATACCCAAACATTTATTGAAACTCCTTATAGGAACAAACATCTCTGGAGAGATCTAATTAGCGTTCTTGATGAAGCTACAGACCTTTCTATCTCAGTTGAATTATTTACTGAGTGTAGTATCATAAAGACCGCCTCAGTAAGTGATTGGAAGAAAATGAAGTGGCCAGATCTGAGCAACAAGAATGTAGTTTATTCATTAAATGCAAAGGTATGAGTAAGGAAAAGGTAATTACAGTTAAGAATCTGTTCAAGAAATATGGAGATTTTATCGCCGTTAATGGCATCTCATTTGATGTCTATAGAGGGGAGATCTTTGGACTTTTAGGTCCAAATGGAGCAGGTAAGACTACTACACTAGAGATAATTGAAACTCTGAGAGATGAAACATCAGGAGATATTGAAGTATTAGGTAAATCAGTGAATAAGGATCCGCAGTACATTAAAGAAAGGATAGGTGTACAGTTGCAACAAGCGGGTTTTTATCCAAACACGAAAGTATGGGAGATAATCAGACTTTTCGCAGAACTATACGATACAACAGCAGATGCAGAAGAACTATTAAAAAAAGTAGACCTTCTTGATAAGAAAGATTCAAAGGTAAAAGATCTCTCTGGAGGTCAGCGACAAAGATTCTCTATCGCTACTACACTGATAAATCAACCAGAGATCATTTTTCTGGATGAACCAACCACAGGACTTGATCCACAAGCTCGAAGGAATCTGTGGGATCTGATCCTAGATATCCGCAAAAGTGGTACTACAGTCGTATTAACTACGCACTACATGGATGAGGCCGAGTACCTCTGTGATAGAGTAGCGATCATGAATAATGGTCAGATCTCAGCTATCAATTCTCCCGACGGTTTGATCAACGAGCTACTATCTCGAGGCTTTAAGAAGGAGAAAGTCACAAAACAAGCAAGTTTAGAGGATGTTTTCCTCGATCTGACAGGTACTAAATTGAGAGATTGACCTCATGAAAACTATACGACAAATACTCGCTATAACAATGATAGATCTTAGAGCCACTTTCCGTCGGGGTGAGACAGTCTTTTTTGGATTACTTTTCCCTATGATATTTATATTTGTATTTGGATCATTAGGTCAGGGTAGTGCGACATATAATATCGCGGTACAGGACGGTTCCGATACAAATAATCCCCTGTATCAGGCAATTTCAGAGGTTAAATCATTCGAACTAGACGATACTCTTTCTAACGAAGAAATTACAAAGAAGCTAGAAAGAGGAGAATTAGAGGGATCCTTATATATTGAAAATACGACAGTAAATCAGATCCCTTCATACAACATAACCCTAAGTACGAGTGCTGTGGATATTGAAGAGGGTGCGATAATCAAATCGGTTGTGACAGGCATAATAGATAAATTGAATCTTGCTATTTCAGGAGTAGAATCACCACCCTTATCATTGAATTATAAAGAAATACAGGGTCGTGAGTTTAAGCAGATAGACTTCATATTACCAGGACAGTTGTCGTTTGCTTTGTTGAGTTCTGGAGTTTTCGGCACTTCGTTCTTGATAGTATCACTAAAAGAAACACTAGTTTTAAAGCGATTCTTTGCAACTCCGATGAGAAAACGATCGATAGTGCTAGGATTAGCTTTGAGCAAACTTGTGTTCGGTCTACTTCAGGCAACAGTTCTGATCTTAGCTGGAAAGTTCATTTTCGGCTTTACCTTGGTAAATGGTCTCTCTACATTCTTTGAGATCATGGTTCTTTCAACGTTTGCGTTATTTGTGTTCCTAGGATTTGGGCTTGTGATATCTAGTATCGCAAAGGATCAGAATTCTGTATCTCCTATAGCAAATATTGTCACATTACCACAATTCCTATTAGCTGGGACTTTCTTCCCAATAACACTCTTTCCAGACTGGCTCCAGCCTATTAGTAAGATACTTCCTCTCACCTATCTCAATGAAGCTCTACGATCTGTGGCATTTGACGGAGAATCTATCTTCTCTCAAACCAATGCCATCATTGCACTTATCATCTGGGGGATATTGGTCTACGGATTGACAGTGAAATATTTTTCATGGGATAACTAGGTTCACCAATACCGTTGTTATTATACGATCACAGATCTTTCAGTTTGATCAGGTACTTTTCAATCTTAGCGCAACGTCACTCCAATTAACGATATTCCAAAATGCTTCAATGTAATCTGCTCTTCTGTTCTGATAATCAAGATAGTATGAGTGCTCCCACATATCCAGCACCAGAATAGGTGTTCCTGTCGGAGGGTGATTGAGATTCTGTTTTTCGGCCTGATAGATCACAAGGTTTCCGTCAATTTTTGAAAGGATAGCCCACCCAGAGCCCTCTACAGAAGTAGCTATAGAGGTGAACTCACTCATAAATATCTTCAGAGAAGGGTAGGTAGGTTGGATCAATTTTTCTACCTCTTCTTGGGCTGGTCGATCTGAACTTGGTGAAAGATTTTTCCAGAATATTGAATGAAGTTGGTGTCCTGAAACATTGAAACTAAGATCTCGTAAAACAGCTTTGTATGATGAGCGATCTTCGGAACTTCTCAATGACTCGATCTTTTTTAGAGCAGAGTTGGCACCATCTACATATGCCTGGTGATGTTTGGAATGGTGTAATTCCATTACTTGTCTTGAGAAGTACGGCTCTAACGATTCATAGGAGTAGTCTAACTTTGGTAATTCATACATATTTTAATAGAGTAATATCTTACTGTTCCATTTAACGAAATCTCATACAGAATGTAAAGGTATACCAATTCTGGTTATAGGTGTTTGACCTTTATCTGTCAGCTGTCTATTATTTAAAAGAACAAACTTATGATCACAAATACTATCTCGATAATCTACGCATCATCTTCTGGGAACACTCTTTTCGTTTCTGAATTTGTTGCAGGTAAACTAGATGAGCAGGGTTTTACAACAGACCTGATAAATGCAGATATTTTCGACCCTATGGATCTAAACAAGATGGATAATGTTCTATTTGCAACATCTACATGGGAACACGGTGAGATACATCCTTTCTTCCACAATACGATTAAAAGATTGGATCAAATTGATCTACAAGGTCGAAAAGTAGCCTTCATAGGTACTGGAGATAGACGATATGAACCGATCCTTTTTTGCGGTGGTATGGAGATCTTAAGAAAAGAAGTTCTATCACGCGGAGCAGATGAGATATTATCCCCACTACGCCTTGATGGTGATCCAAGACCAAATGCAGATAGTACAGTAAGTAAATGGGTAGATAAACTTTTGACAGTACTGGAGGCATAATGAGGTATACGTTACGAATAACAGGTGAATCTGGGCAAGGGATAAATTCTATTGGAGAGATACTGACTAAGGCACTAAAGAACTCAGGTTACTATACTTTTGGTTATCGTGAATATCCCTCATTGATCAAAGGAGGGATTGCAATGTATCAACTCGAAATATCTGATGAGCCTGTGAATTCAACTACAACATATGCAGATCTGATGTTCTCCCTCAGTAGGTATTCTATGCACCATTATGCAAGGACACTAAAACCCGGATCGCATATATTCCATACATTTTCAAGAAATATGTGGCCTAAGGAAGTCAGCGCGGATATTAAAAGTATAGAGCCTAAGGTTTATGAATTGAATGCTGAAGAACAAACGATCCTTGCAGGAGGTACAAAGTTGATGGTAAATGTCTACATCATGGGATACATATGGGATCTTTTAGGACAAGAATTGGAGAAACTTACCGAGCAAGTAATGATTCATTATGCAAAAAAACCTGAATTGATGGAGGCAAATATTTCTGTTCTAAACTCGGGATATTCTACAGAAAAAGAAACAGGAAGATATCAATTGACACCTTCCTCCGAAAGTACTGATAAATACGCTGTCATGACAGGTAATCAATCTGTCGCTTTAGGTGCATATTCAGCAGGGTGTAGAGCATTTTATGCTTATCCTATGACACCAGCCTCATCAGTTCTTACAACATTAGCAGAAATGTCACATGAGACAGGTATGCTGATAAAACAAGCAGAGGATGAGATCACAGCTGCACAAATGATGTTGGGTTCGATGTATGTCGGTACGAGAGCAATGACAGGAACTAGTGGTGGAGGATTCGATTTGATGACCGAGTCTCTCTCATTAGCGGGAATGGCGGAGATACCTGCTGTATTTCTGCTCGCACAACGCCCTGGACCTGCTACAGGACTTCCTACATGGACATCGGCTTCAGACCTCGATCTAGCGATTTATTCTGGGCATGGAGAATTTCCCAGAGTCGTTTTAACACTCTCGGACACGAAAGATTCTTTTCATCTGACAAGAAAGGCTTTTGATATAGCTGAAAAGTACCAGTTGCCGGTCATTATTCTTACTGACAAACACCTTGCCGAATCTCTTTATCTAACTGATGAACTTCATGCCGATAGTGAAATTGAAAGAGGTTTAGAAGTAGACGTTCCAGAGAATTCTTACCGGTATGTCTTTACCAAAGACGGTATATCACCTAGATGGTTACCAGGTACATCCGAGCAGGTGTATGTCACAAATAGTGATGAACACACAATGGATGGTAGCAGTACTGAGGATATGGAAGTAGCTAAGGCTATGTATGATAAACGACTTCTAAAGATCGAGGCAGTATTGGATGCGTTACCAGAACCGATATTCACAGGAGATGGATCATCTAAGTATCTGGTCATCAGTTATGGAAGTCCCGTGACTGTTGTTAGAGAAGTTATTGATAAGATCAATAAAAAAAATGGAAATAGAGACATTGCATTACTTCAATATGAATATCTTTACCCATTGCGTACAGAAAAACTTCACGAGATTTGTAAAAGTGGTGTGAAGGTGATCTTTGTTGAGCAGAATGCTACCGGACAGTTTGAGAGATTGGTACATACGAAATTAAATACAGAACCAAATTTCGAGATACTTGATAGTTTCCGTAAATATGATGGTAAACCAATTTTTTTCGATGAGATGTATAACTTTTTGAGTAAATACCGATGAGTGACTGTTCGCTTTTACATACTGGATATAACTCGGATAATTTATACACATGGTGTACTAATTGTGGTAATTACGGGATACATGGGTCATTAAAAACTGCACTTGCAGAACAGGATCTTTTGCCACACGAAGTCGTATTATGTTTTGATATCGGTTGTCATGGGAACGGCGCTGATAAGATCCATGCTAATACAGTACATGGTTTACATGGAAGGGTAATACCCTTCGCTGTAGGTATACAACTGGCAAACAGAAAGCTAAAGGTAGTTGCGTCTGGTGGTGATGGAGCTACACTAGGAGAGGGTATAAATCATTTTATCCATGCGATCAGGTCAGACTATGATATTACATTTCTCCTTCATAATAATTCAAATTACGGACTCACTACAGGACAGGCATCACCAACTACAACAGAAGGGGTCCCGATGAACTCATCTCCTGATGGTGTTTCTGCCACTCCGATCCATGTCTTAGATCTCGTCTTTAGCTTGAAACCCACCTTTGTAGCCAGAACATTTTCAGGTGATATCAAACAGATGACCAGAGTGATCAAAGCTGGTATGAAACACAAGGGTTTTAGTGTTATTGAAATATTGCAACACTGCCCGACATACAATAAGGCAACTCCACACGAATGGTACAGAGAGAGAGTTTATGATGTGAACAAGATAATGAATTATGATACGAGTGACATCGGAAATGCACAAAGAGTTTCAAAAGATATTACTGACAAGATAGCAACCGGTGTCATCTATCAGAGAGAATCAATGGATTTCTATTCAAAACAGTTGAACAGGAAAGATCGTACAACTGAACTGGTAGAGGAGGTTAATAGCTACCCTGTAGATGATCTATATCGAAGATTTATCTAATTCACATAAATCTTCACATCTACGGCAACACATCTATTTATCGTCACCATGGCAGGATTGATATCGATGGATTTTATCTCCGGATACCTTAGGATCATTCTTTGTAATCCCTCAAGTGTTTTGACGATCTTGTCGGTCGGGAGTTTCTCTAAACCTCTGGCACCATGTAACACCCTGGACACCCTTGTTTCATCGATCATCTCCTCAAGCTCTTCGTGACCGGCATATACTAATCTTGTAGATGTGTCATTGTAAACTTCTGTATAGATCCCTCCTTTACCAAAAAGGATGATGTGACCGAAATTCTCATCATAATTGATACCCAGTATGACCTCTTCTTTTGCAAAAACCTGCTCTTGTATCAAGACATTTGGTTTTTTGTTTCCTGAAACCTGTTTGATCGTTTCTACAAGACTACGATAGTTTCTCTCAAGATCTTTTTCCTTGAAAATATTGAGATAGATCATACTCTTTTCGGTCTTATGTGGTATATCCTCTGCTGTTGCCTTAATAACTACCGGGTATTTACCTTTCTTGAAGTATTCAAGCAAACCGTCAAATGAATCTGAAACTACTTCTAATGGCGTGTCGATCCCTGCTTCCTCGATGAGAGATTTGGTGAGATCTCCGGGAAGGCCTAACTGTCCGTCTTTATGTGCTCTGACTACCCGACCCTTGAATTTACCCTCATTTGATCTGGGCTGTCGGACAGCTTTTTTTGTCCTGATACGAGTTGAGAAATCAACAAGGTTCTTTAGAGCGCCAATTGCCTCTTCATCATATTGAAAAGCTGGAATATGATTTTCCCATAATCGTTGTAATCCAGGTTCAACATACTTTTCTCCAATAAAGATAGGGATCAAAGGAAAATCGCTCTCTTTATAGAAATCGATTATGACTTTTGCTGTTTCTTCGATCTGAGTGACTAACTGTGGAGTAAGTATGACTAATATCGAGTCAACTCCAGGATCTTTAGATATGATCTTGATAGCTTTATCATATCTATCCGCTAAAGCATCACCCAGTAGGTCTACCGGATTGTTTGTACTTGCTGTATTAGGTAGAAATTCCTCCAAAAATTTTTTACTTTCTTCGGATAGAGTCGCGAGTTTCAAACCAGCAGAAGAGAGTATATCCGTGATAATTATTCCGGGTCCACCAGCATTGGTGATTACAGCAACGCGGTCACCCTGTGGATACGGACACCACGAGAACATCATCAGATTACTATACATCTTTTCTATACTATCCACCTGGATGATACCTGCTTGTCTTAATGCCGTTTTGACAGCTCTGGCACTTCCGGCTAATGAACCAGTATGTGATTGAACCGCCCTTTTCCCTGCCTCGCTTATTCCGGAATTTAGAACGATCGCTGGTTTGTTGCGATTCTTGGTGGCGAGTTCAGCCAATTTCCTTCCATCATCAAATTCCTCAATATATGCACCGATTACTTTGATCTCATCGTCCTTGTACCA
The DNA here is from genome assembly GCA_020632395.1 of Candidatus Nomurabacteria bacterium. NCBI lineage: Bacteria > Candidatus Nomuraibacteriota > Candidatus Nomurabacteria bacterium. The sequence goes on from JACKFQ010000001.1 coordinate 188,714, forward strand.
TTCTTCGAAAAGGTCGATCTCATTGATATTTGCTTTGTTTCCGAGAGAAACAAAGTAGTTAAAACCCAGCATTTTGTTCTCCGCCAGATCAAGCATGGCAGTATTGAATGCTCCGGATTGTGAAAGGAAACCGATGTTACCTTTGTCAGGATGCTGAGCTGCAAAGGATGCATTTAAGTCATTTGCTGTACATATTATTCCCAGACAGTTTGGTCCTATCAGTCGCATATCGTTCTTCTCAACTATTTCAATCAACTGATCCTCCAATTCTGCACCAGATGGACCAACTTCCTTGAAACCAGCTGTGATTATAACTAGATTCTTGACTCCAGCCCTTACACAATCTTTAACTGAAGCAATAACAAACTCAGTTGGGATAACAATAACGACAAGATCAGGTGGATGAGGTATGCTTTTGATGTCAGAATAGGCTTGGTATCCATAAAGCTCTGAATATTTGGGATTGACAGGATATACAAGACCTTGGTAGCCATTCTTGAGGATATTATTGAAAATGACTGATCCTAGCTTTTTTGGATCAGATGAAACTCCAACAACAGCTACTGATCTAGGATAGAAGATATCTTTAATATTTGTGGGCATAGTTCAGAATACAAAAGATGTATCGGATGGTCAATTCAAATAGTGTCATGGGAGGTGTACAATGGACATTGAAAAATAATATTTCACCAAGTTACTATGTTTCATTTGTTTATTTCACCTATATATCAAAACTTTCTTAAACCATTTCTATTTAAGAAAGATCCTGAGGAGGTTCATGATAATTTCATAAGGATCGGTGCATTTCTGTCATCACATAGGATCACGAGAGCGTTTACAGCATTGTTATTCAACTATCATCATCATATTTTAGAGAGTAATGTGGATGGCCTAAAATATCTGAACCCAATAGGACTATCCGCAGGGTTCGATAAAGATGCTAATTTGCATAACATCATGCCAAAAGTAGGGTTTGGTTTCGAAGAGGTTGGATCGGTAACACTACGACCATATGAAGGAAATCCAAAACCACGTCTGTATAGATTATTCAATAGTAAGGGATTAGTTGTTTATTATGGTTTGAAGAATATTGGAGTCGACAAGATCGTAGAGAGAGTGAAAGTGAGATTAGATCCAAACTTCATCTTAGGGATCTCGGTAGCCAAGACAAATTCGAAGGATTGCAGCACAGACGTTGGCGGTATAGATGATTATGTCGGCTCTTTGAAGATCCTTGAGAAGGCAAATGTCGGAGACTACTACACAATTAACATATCATGTCCAAATACCTACGGTGGAGAGCCATTTACAACACCAGAACGACTCGATCCGCTCCTAGCTACTATCGATGAGCTCGATATACAAAAACCTGTATATATAAAAATGCCTATAAACCACAAATGGGAGGAGTTTGATAAGTTGCTTCAAGTAGTAGTTAAACATCGTATCAATGGCGTGGTTATTGGTAATCTGAATAAAGACAGGAGTTCTGAGCTGATAAAAGACGAGATACCTGAACATATAAAGGGAGGGATCAGTGGAGTACCTACGCGTCAGCTTTCAACAGAACTTATACGTAAAACATATATGAATTATGGGAATGATCTTACAATAATCGGAGTAGGGGGAATATTCACAGCAGAAGATGCCTATGAAAAGATACTCGCAGGAGCTTCTTTGTTACAGATGATCACCGGTATGATCTTTGGAGGTCCGCAGACTATCGGAGAGATCAATCGTGGTCTAGTATCCTTCCTCAAGCGCGACGGGTATGCTACCCTATCAGAAGCAATAGGTAAGGGAGCTATCAAATGATCAAAAAGATACAAAAGATAGATGGCGTTGTTGAGGACTTCAACATCTCAAAACTTAAAAGATCTATAAGAAAGGCTGGTGCACCAGAAGAACTTGTTGACGGGATTGCTCGTGAGATTTCCAAAGATAAGAAGATCCACTCCACAAAAGATATTCATTCGAAGGTCTATCAGGCACTTGTCAAAAGTAAACCCTCAGCAGCAGCACGTTACAGCCTCAAAAAGGCGCTACACAGTCTAGGTCCTACAGGTTACCCATTTGAGAAATACATAGCCTCTATCTATCACTACATGGGATATCAAACGAAAGTAAATATCACGCTTCAAGGCTCATGTGTTACTCACGAGATGGATGTTATTGCACGCACTGCGTCAGATCTCTTATATGTAGAATGTAAATATCATCAAAGTCAATCAGCAAAAAGTAACGTAAAAATCCCTTTATATGTACAGGCAAGGGCTGAAGATCTCATAGAATATCAGAAGAATGTCGAGCCAGATGGCACCAAGTTCCATTTCTTCATTGCTACAAATACAAAATTTACTACCGATGCTGTTCAATACAGTCGATGTAAGGGTCTAAAACTGTTAAGTTGGGAGCAACCTGAGGAGGATCCACTTCCTCAAGTTATTGATAGATATGGTCTACATCCAGTTTCTAGTCTCACCTGCCTTACTAGAGCTCAATCAGTTCGGCTGATCGAGAATGGAGTGGTGATGGTGAGAAATGTTCCAGAAATGTATCGCGAGATGTCCAAAGCGGGTCTACATCCTGACGTTATAAGGAATGCGATCAAGGAATCTGAAGATATCCTAGATATGATGTCTTAGCTTAATAATTACTTCTTCTCTACACACATGTTCTCAAAAAGAAGCAAGAATAAGTTCAAGGATATTAGATCTGATCATTCTAATTCAGCTAGTCGATCACCAATCGCATCATTGGATCTCTCAGGTGGCAGTCTTGGACGCAGAAAGATCATGCGAAGTCTACCAAAAGCAATTTTTGGTTTAGTTCTTCTCTTAGGCGGTGTGATCATCATCAATGTATTATTGAATTACGACTTTGTGGGTTTAGGTGATTCAAAGGCATCAGGAGGAGCAGTTTCCGGAGATCTGGTTAAATGGCATACCGTCACTATTGATTTTCAAGGGCCTAATCTGTCTGAAGTCCAGAGTGATCCAAACCCATTCCTTGATTTTCGACTAAATGTACAATTCAAAGCCCCTTCAGGTAAAACTTACAATATACCTGGATTTTTTGCAGGTGATGGAAATGGAGGAGGAAGCGGAAAGGTCTGGAGGGCCAGATTTACTCCGGGCGAATCAGGGAATTGGGAGTATACAGCATCATTTCGATCGGGTCCTCAAGTAGCAATTGATCTCTCTCCTACTGCAGGAGTATCTGACAGTTTTGATGGACAGACAGGTTCCTTTAATATCGCTCCCCTTGATACAAATGCCAAAGGATTCAGATCGATGGGCAGATTGGAATATGTCGGTTTATATTATTTGAAATTTGCAGATGGTCCATATTGGCTAAAAGGAGGTATTGATAGTCCAGAGAATTTCCTTGGGTATAAGGGATTTGACAATACAGTCGATCAAGGAGGTATCATTCCTAATTTCGTCCATGAGTACTCCACCCATGTAGCTGATTTTCAACAAGGAGACCCTTTATTTACGAGTGCAGATACAGGATATGATTCAAAAGGTATCATTGGAGCCCTGAACTATCTATCTTCGAAACATGTGAACTCTATATATTTCCTGCCTATGAACCTAGGAGGAGATGGACAAGAAACTTACCCCTTTGTTTCGCCCAATGATAAGACTCATTACGATATTAGTAAACTAGATCAGTGGTACACAGTATTCGAACATGCTACAAGCAAGGAGATAGCACTACATTTTGTGTTAAATGAGCAAGAGGAGGGTAATAGGAATTGGTTAGACGGAGGAACTTTAGGGATTGAAAGAAAGCTGTACTATCGAGAGCTGATCGCTCGATTTGGACATAACTTAGCACTCAAGTGGAATATTTCCGAAGAAAATCGATTTGACACTAATACAACGATACAATTCGCTCAATATATAAATGATCTAGACGAGTATGATCATCCCATAGCTGCACATACTCACCCAAACGATTTTACGCAATACGAACAGCTAAAGGGGAACCCTAACTTCACTGCAACATCTATACAATACGATGTGAACCAAGCATCAAGTCATGTTGAGTCATGGCGACAGAAATCCCTCGAATCAGGTCAAGTTTGGGTCATTGATATGGATGAAAATAATCCCGCAGGTGTTGGACTAACAAATCAGAATGCATCTGAGCTGAGGAAGAGAGCTTTGTATGACATATATTTTTCAGGAGGAAATCTTGAGTGGTATTTTGGATATCATGACCTTCCTTTAGGCGGTGACATGCGTACTGAAGATTTTCGTACTAGAGAAGAAATGTATAATTATATGTGGTATGCACGCAAGTTTATGCAGGATAATCTCCCTTTTTGGGAGATGGGACCTATCGATGGATTGGTTGATGGTGAGAATAATAGTGTCGGTAGTGCTCAAGTTCTAGCAAAACCAGGTTCGATCTATGCTGTGTATTTTCCTAGTAGTAACGATGCAGATGATAGAACAAATGGTTTTCTTGATCTCTCTAATGCATCAGGCAACTTTACGTTGAAATGGTATAACCCTCGTACCGGAAACTTCGAAGGTACTGAGTCAAGTATGACAGGAGGTTCTAAACAAACTATCCCCCCAGCCCCTTCAGATTTTGGTAATGACTGGGTTCTTTTGGTCACAGATGGTAGTTATACACCTGGACAGGGTATTGATCCTGTACCGACACCAGAACCAGGAGGTGATCCTGCATATATTGCAAATAACGGTCTTATTGTGATCGAGGTAGAGAAGTTGAACTATACTGACGGTTGGAATGAAGAAACTCTCATACCTGGATATACTGGTCAGGGTTATTTGCATTGGGTTGGTGGGGATTTCTTCAGTACACCCGGTAATGGGATAATAGAGATCCCTATATGGATAGAAGAAGCTGGCACATATAATCTCAGACTAAGGAATTTTCATGATCACCCGGATGCTTCTGAGGAAAATGATGTGTGGATAAAGATAGATGAAGGTAGATGGGTGAAAACATTTTCATCTGCAAAAGATGAGTGGACCTGGAATACTAGTTATGAATTCAGTGAGGATAATAAAGTTCCTGCTTCCGATCAGTTGAGTGCAGGTAGACATGTAGTGTATTTCTCCGGTAGGGCAAATGGATTTAGGATAGATCGAATGCATATGTATCTTGATTCAGTTCCTGATGCACTAAATCTCTCACTACCCGAATCCACGTTTGCAACTCCTGGTGGAGGAACAGGTCCTGCTGAGTGTAATATCACTGCACAACTTGAATGTAATTATGAATTAGATGATCCACCAGCTTTAAATGTCGCATGGAAGATCACCAATGATAATATTGAGTTCGGATCTGAACAAAACTCAGGTAAGATCGTTGTAAGAATCAATAACATTGAGGATGGTTGGTTTACAGAGGGAAGTGATTATTGGTGGGCATCAAACTATCAAGAGTTTGCAAATACAGGAAAAGACTTTAGAGACGCTGATTGGAACTATAATATACTCCCAGACACGATATATAGGGCATGGGTTTCAGTATATGCTAAAGACGACCCTGATAACATTGTTTGTGTGACAGATGAACTCCCTATAGCCTGTGAATCCCGGGACGATCCTGTTGACCCACCGGTAGATGATCCTCCTGATGATCCTATCGAACCACCGGATGTTCCAATCGACCCTCCAGTTGTCGTAGATGACCCTACAGGGAGTCCTGCTGATGATCCTACTGGTGACCCGAGTGTGACAGATTACCCATATCAAGATACAACAAATAATAATACTTACTATGTAGATCCTACAACATACCAATATTATCAAACCTCAAATCTGCCAACTACTGCATTATCATCAGCGCAGAAACGGTTTGTGATCGGTTCAATAATGTTGATCTTGGGTAGTACGCTTTTCTTCTTCCCAAAGATCCGAAGTGTCATCTTCAAAAAGAACACAACCATGCGAGAAAGTGTCTAAGCAACTTAAAGATCAGTTGATGTGATATTTGACGTTCCCTAGCGTTTTTAGTGGAACCCACCAATGTTTTCTTGTCAACCTAAAGTTGTCAAAGAAGATTGAGTACTTTCTATCGACAGGTAGCTTTTCGTTCCAATCCAGATGATCTGTGTAATTGTTATCAATTACTTCGACCTTTGAAGTTATGTCGTGATCGAAAGGTATTGAACCCGAAATAAACTTTGATCTTCTTATAAGCGCTTGTGTATTTGGAAATATCGAGATCTGTCCACGAGGATATCCTGACATATTCCACAAGTTACTCTTATTACCAACAAATTGTGAGTCAGATACTTCTATTTTGGAATCAGGAACTAAATTATCAATAGCAGAACCTGTATGTCCTGCAGTATTATTTTCAAAATAGCATTTATCGAATATAACTACTTCTGTGGATTGATTTGAAACTGCTCCGCCACAGAAGACAGATGTATTGTTCGTAAAACGACAATTCTCAAATATAACTGAGGATCTACCAGAAATAACAACTGCACCTCCATCAACTATTTCATATACGGTACCTTTCTTATAATGATAAGAAATATCTGTTCGTCTAAGAAATCTCAAAGACCCAGTATTACCACCAATGAAATGTAAATTTCTTATATGAAAATTCTCGCAGTTATGGATTGAAAGTAAATGAGTTACTTTATTATGACCGTTGATGACAAAATTCTGACCATCAAATATTTGGTTATCACGATCTGATATAGAAAATGCATTGTATGAATAAGTATTTGCATGCCAATCAGAGGACAATTTCATAGTAGTCACTTATCAGTCAAATAAAGTAGTGACTTGATCGGAATAGGTATAAAACCGATTGTGATCTTGAATTCTTTAACGATAACCTTGTAGGCTTCAATATTTATACAGTTCATTAATGCTTGATGATCCAATGTACGTTTTTGTATATCATCTTTATATATTCGACCAAATGAATTATGAGTTAATTGTTTTACTGCATATAAAGATTCTGCTGATAGGCTATTGAATTTGATACCTAAAAGCTCTGTTTCGATCAACTCTTTTTCGGGAATTGATGCATAAAACTTCGGGAAGAGCTCTATCCTTAAACGACCTTTATCATATATGAATGGAGTAAATAAAATTTCTAGATCACATGAATCTTGCTTGAAGAAACGAGTATATCTGTTTGACGAATACCTAATTAAGATATTGGAGAAAGGCATGCTTCTACCTATAAATGTTGATCTGCTATAACCTCTTTCGATCAACTGATCCTCAATCTCGGATCTATATGCCATATCTGCAATGGTATCGATATCCTTGATCTTTCTATAGTAATTCACATTCTGGGTGTGAGATGTCAATCCAACCGATCCGAGTATGAGTATATTGGGTAAATTGGTTGTGATATTTGAAAAATCCTTAAGCGTTTGTAGCACTAATTCGTTCTGATCTTTGAAATCTTCTATATCCATTGATATTTATTATACATCTGCTCCTTCTGTATACACAAATCGGGGTAACAAGACCCCCATTTTTTAGACAGTCCTAAATTTAGTTTTTGGAACTGTTTCCTAAACCCATAAGGGGAGGTTTTCAGAGAGGAATGTATCCGCTCCCTGTTGTAGTAGTTGATCGTGTGATCTATACCCTCGACAAAGGCTCCACTAGTAGGATACCTTTCAAACTCTAACCCCAGATCAGTCTTGAAGTTTCCATAGAAACTTTCCTGATACCCATTCTCCCAAGGTGATGCCTTCTTAGCCATTGACACCTTGATCCCGAGTCCCTCAACTCGACCCAAATACTCCTGACTACAGTACTCTGCTCCCTGATCCGAATGTACAATATGTGGTACCTGAAACCCTGTGTTAAGAAATGTATCCAGAAAAGCCCCGATCACCAGATCTTTGGTATGCCTGTTTGATACATTCCAGCCTACAATCTCCCTCGTATACCGATCCATGAAGGTGGCCAGGTAGTAGAACTTACTGTTGTATCTCACGTAGGTAAAATCTGATACGTAAGTATGACCCGGCATTACAGGACACCTGTCCTTGGTAAGGTTGGGGTATGGCATCTCTTTACGTCTCTCGTCTCTGCGTTTTCTCCATCTGGCTTTACGCTTGTAGGCTTTGAGACCGTACTTCTTCATCACCCGCTGTGCTTTCTTCTTGTTGATCCCAAGTGCCAGGGCTACCCGTCTGTATCCGTACGCTGGATTGGAGGACATGACATCCACAATCTGCTCTCTCAGGGCTCCATCCTGAACTTCCTTCTTTCTCTTGTAGTACAGAGATGATCTGGACACACCCAGATCTCTTGCTAACTGGGTCTTACTCTCCATCTTCGGGGAAACTTGGTGGGCAAGACTACTTTTTTTTATGCTTGCTTAGTTCCATTGTGAGTACTCCTACCAGTTCCTTGAGCTGCTGGTTCTCACGTTTGAGACGGTTGTGCTCTGACTTGCTCACATCACTTACCTTTTCCTTGAGCCAACTGTAGATGGTTTGGATTGTCACTCCGTACTGATCTGCAACCTCCTGTACTCTGGCTCCCGATTTCTCCTTGCTCAGTATCTCCTCTTTTACCTCTTTTGCTATGGTTGCCATTTTCCCTGTATACTAAACTTAGATCGCAGGAACCTGTAGTCGACATTCTAATGCCGATTTACTAAAACTCCTACTGTCTAGTATATGGGGGTCACCTCAATTCTCATCCATAAAAGATTTAAGTTCAGCTAAGTCTTTTTTGTCTTTATCATAATATAGCGTTGTAATCCCAACAGATTTTGCACTTTCAACTGCTTCTGCATTATGTTCAAAGTAGACAACATCTTCTGCTCTGAGATCGTACTGTTTTAACATTAGTTTATAGTATTCTGGATCAGTCTTCTCAGGATCATGTTTCAATGTAAACACTTCATATGGCATTTTATCCAATCCAAACATTTTCATTTGTTCATCGTTTGCCCCCGTAAGAATAATTTTTCTATTTGGGTATGATTCGAGCAGATTGTGCATCTCTGTAAAAATACCTTCATCCTTTAAAACAAAAGCATTTATAGCATCAACTAATATAACTTTCATATTATTTATAAATAAATTTAAATAATTCCCACAACTTTATTAAAAATTGCTTTACCCAATAATCCATGATTATCAGCATCTATATGAACACCATCAGATCCAACTGTAACAAAATCGGAAGAAGATAAAAATTCACAACTGTTTCTTTTTGCAATATCCTTGTACATTACAGGTAAGTACTCGTTTAGTTCTTACGATCTGCTATATCTCTTTTGAGCATATTCCTTTGTAAGATCCAATATTGGTGGAGATATTAACAGCAGACTTGGAGTTTTATCTGAAAATTGGGATTCTCTATTCAGAATAATTTTAACATAATGGTTTTCAACTACTGAGGCAAATTGCTCATAGGTCGTTTGAAAAGAGTCCTTCAATTCATTTGTACCAAGCATAAGAATTACTAAATCTACTGGATCATGTGTATCTAAGCAAGGTATTAAGTAGGTTGAGCCATTCCTTCCTTCTTTTCCTTCCTTTCCCTCTGGTCATCACTATTAAGAGTTCTGCTATTTAAGCCTTCTTCAATAACTTCATAGTTGTCTCCTAATTTTTGCTGTAATATACCTGTCCTTCTAGTATCAGCAGGGAATCGCTCATGCCCAGATGAGGGTATGTATCCCCATGTGTAGGAGTCACCGTAGCAAAGTATTCTTTTTAGGTTTGGTTTTGTGTTCATTTTAAAGTATAACCCCCATCTACATAGATAATCTGCCCTGTCATTGCATCATTTTTAGCTAGAAAAACGAAAGCATCGGCAGTTTCTTCCAATGTAACCCATCTTTTAAGATATGTTCCGTTTAACCACTTTTCAATTTTTTCTTCTGGTTGATTATCATATACACGAGTCTTTACATAACCAGGTGCAACTGCATTTACTTGAATTTCGGGTGCAACGGACTTAGCTAATGTCCGTGTAAAACTATTAATTGCAGCTTTTGATACTGCATAGCCAACTGATCCACCTCCATACTCCCAACCCTTTATTGAAGATGTGTTTATAATCTTTCCTGATTTTTGTTTCTTCATAACATCAATAGCATATTTAGAGCATAACATTGCATTGACGATATTTAGGTTGAATAAATCTAATATATCCTTTTGTTTCGCTTCAAAGTATGGAACTAACTCAGTTGGGGATGCACCGTTGTTGATTAAAATATCAACTGTGCCAAATTCCTTTACTACAGTTTCAAACAACTTTTTTATATCTTCTTCAACCGATAAATCTGCTTTTACGATTATCGACTCCACATTGTATTTTTTAATTTCTTGCTGAGTTTCTTTTGCTCCATCTTCATTTTCATGATAGTGAATGACAATCTTTGAACCTTCTTGTGCAAATCTTTTAGCTGTAGCTTGTCCAATCCCGCTAGAAGATCCTGTAATTAGTACAACTTTATTTTTTAACTCCATAATGTTTTTTGTTAATAATTTATTTATCTAAAATTTCTGATTCAATAGCCTTATATTTTTCCTTAACCTCTTCACCACTATAAAAGTCCAGCAGATCCTTATCAGATAACTTCCCATCGGATAAAAATTTCTCTAGATATTCTTGATTAAACTGCATCAATAATAATGATTTTTCAAGTTGGTTTAAAATTTCATTGTTATTCCTAATATTTGTTTCAACGAGTGTCTTTATTGAGAAAAGAGTATCAATATCCTTTATTATTCTCTTTAATATAATTGTAAGAGTTTTATCATCAAAATCAACTTCCTTAGAGTTGAGAACAATGTCTCGAGCTAAATTATAGGCAATTGTTAGGTTAGAATAATCTCCCTTTTGAGAATCTACTATCACAATAAATCCTACTCCTTGAATATATGCAACAGAATCTGTCAGCTTCAAAATACTGTTATCAACCAACGATATATCTAAAACTATAATTCCGACCTTTGCATTTCTATTAGCTTTGGCTTCAATTACTTGACTCCAAGCTGTATCGAATTTCTTTGTAAAAATATCTTTATCAGCAATGTCGCCAAGCTTTATTGACTTATCAAACTTAGCCTCAATTGCAATCCTTTTATCTTCATTACCATCAACATAGCAAAGAATATCACCAGTCTTGTTCTTGTCGATCTCTCCTTGCATAGTACCAGTAGTTTCAGCTTTATCACCTAGTTTCTTTTCTTTGAAATAGTTATTTAAAAACTCAGTAATATCTTCCTCTGCCATCATTCCCTTAACTGTTGTTTTATAGAATATCTCCTTTTTCATTTCAAAGATCATTTTGAGGCTCTCTAGCTCTGTTCCTAACTCGTTTTGAGTCTTAGCAAGAAACGCTGATAACCTATCCTCCATTTGAGCAAGTACTCCGATATATAGTGCTTGAAAGAATTTGTCATCTCTTTGTTCACTTGGTAATGAATCAAAGTAATTGAAGACAATCTCATTATCAATTTCTGCTTTATTTATTTTCAGTTTTTTTAGTTTTTGATCAAGTGATACTAGATTTGCCATGTTATTTGTAAATTAATTTAATTTTCTCTTTGAATGAATCGGTTAGTCTATAGTTCTCATTACTTACCTCTGTTAGAGCAATAAAAGGTTTATTCTTTTTATTTCCATCCGTGATACCAATTTCTTCTTCAATATCATTTTCAAGAATAACTGTGCATCCTAAGCTACTATCTACAGAATCTTCAATTCTCTTTGAATCAGCATCAGCTTTACTCTTATCAGAATCTTTCTTATTGCTTTGATGATCTTTATCATAAACCGCTACATAAGGGATTTTAAAGCTATTTAATAGGTGAATATATAGTGGAATACTACTTTTACCTCCACAGTCAATTATTGTATATCCGTGTTTAAAAGCCTCAATTGATTTTGCCAAATACGGAATTATTGTCTTATCAGAAGGACCTTCAACTAAAATAGTTTTTTCTGAAAAGAATAGTTCTCCACGATCTGGGTTGATCCAGTAGGAGAGATTAAAGTGTTTTTTATCATCTATCTCACTAAATAAATCAGTTGTGCATTGGAAGCAGTCAGTATTTGAGCTAGAGTTCTCTTTTTTTATAATACAAATTGATCTATACATATCAAGATCAAGAAAATAACTAGAATGAGTACTCATAATCACCTGTCCCTTTTCCTGTTCAGATATGTCTTTTAGTGTTTGAAAAAATTCTCTTTGAGCTTGAGGATGTAAATATAACTCAGGTTCTTCAAGGATAAAGTATGTTGAATCTGATGTCTTTCTACCCGAATCAGCATCTTCTGTATCTTCCTTTTTAGCTTCTTTTGATGTCGCAATCCATGATCTTATAAGTGCAAATAACATAGATCGTTGTAAGCCATGTCCTTTTTGTGCAATATCCGTTTTTACACCATCATCCACCCATACTTGTGTTCCTAGTCGAAAAACATCATCAATGTTAGGTGGAGTTATCTCAATGTCTATTGTAGTGTTCCATCTGCTTAACAGATTTTCAATTTGACTCTCAAGCTCAGATAGTTCAGTTGGTCTTTCTTCATTATCATTCCCATCAGCAGTTTGTTTGTTTAGAATCTGTGTTAACTCCTTAATTTTCTCTCTTGCTTCTTTATACTTTTCGTTACTTTCTGACATTTCATTTATTACTTTAGAAAGTAACTTGTTAAAAGTGGATGAGCCTTTAGTGCTTAATTCGTCTGATGCGTTTTTTAAAGCAGGTACAAAAATTACTGTACCAAATATCCCCTGAGCAATGTTTTTTGCTCCTAAAAAGTTTGTTTCTTCAAGATTATATTCAAATTCAATTGAATCGGCATTTTCTGAAATGTATTTTTCTAAGGCTTCCTGTAATAATGCTTTTGTAATTCGCCCAGAATCTGGCAAAAGATAAAAAAAGGGTAGTTCTTTAGCTTTATCTCTAGAGGTGTAATCTGAAAGTGCAGTTTCTTTTAATAAATCGTCCTTAGGTATTTGGGTATATCCGTTGTATGAGACTCCTGTATTTGAGTTCGCACTTCTACGAACTTTTATCTTGTTATCACTCGTAACATATTTCCTAAATTGACTTTTATCATGTGAATCTAAGTCAATAAACTCAATCTCAACCCAAAGTTCATCGCTACCTTTGCGGTAGTCTGTTTCACTCACACCAAATTCACCAAGAAAAAATAGGATTGCAGAGAGGACGTTTGATTTACCGTGGTTATTTTGTCCGATAAAAATCATCAGATTTTCAAAATTAATCTTGATACTCTCAATAGATCTCCAGTTGTGTATTTCAATACTATTTATTCTCATGCTACCTGTTGATATGAATAACCTGCTTTCTTAATATTTTGATCAAAATATTGTCCATGCGAGGATGCTGACATCAATCCCTCAAAAACATTTTTAGGGACGTTAAAGTACTGATAAATTCCACCGCTATGAAATTCAATTTCTAGAGTATTGGATTTCTCATCGTAACCAATGGATAAAATATTTGAAGATGAAACACTTTGTCTTTGCATAAGTCTAAAGTACCTATCTGAGGTATTTCTATTCACATGAGCGATTTTAGAAGTTTGTAGTGAGGTTATATCTGCAACAAAACAATCAAAAATCGTATCAAATTTCCTTCTAGAAATATGTGCACGTTTTGTGATTCCGATATTACTTATCATACATAGATTTTAAGAGATATTCTCTTAGTTATCTATGCAAGACCCTAAATTGATATCTGGAGCTATCGTACCTAAAGGGAGCATAGTGGAATATGTCGCTGACATTTGATTTTTTGATTATCAATTAAAACATCTTCAAACTACCGTTCGATAAGTGAATGCCTATCAGGACCGGTTGTTAACATAGTTACAGGTACACCGATAGCGGATTCAATAAAATTAACGTACTTCTTAGCTTCATTAGGTAGACTTTCAAAATCCTTTGCTGACGAACATTCATCAGAATCCCATCCCTGCAGTTCTACATAGATAGGTTCTAACCCTTTTAGGTAATCCAGATCAGGCTTATAATAAACCTCTTCACCATCACGTTTATATCCTATACAAACTCTGATCTTATCGTTTTTCCTTGAAACATCCAGGTGTGTCATAGCAAGTTGGTTGATACCACCTACATGAACATTGTAATCCAAGAAAGGTAGGTCTATAGCACAAATATCTCGTGGTCTACCTGTGGTAGTTCCATATTCGTGAGCAAATTCACGAACCCATTCTGCCCAATCATCTTCTAGATTGGTTGGCATTACTCTAGCTCCTACACTACTCATATAAGTAGCCTTCATTACACCGATCCTTTCAGATATCTCTGAGACGGGAAACACCCTTGTACCTAATGTTATTCCAATTGACGAAGTTTCTGTACTAGTCGTATCTGGACGAGTACCGAATGCAGGACTTAAACCAACCGCTTGTGCCATTTCAAATAATACGGGGGTTGTTTCCATATAGATAGCACGATCAAGAGCGAAAGTATCTACAACAATCTTTTTTGAAGTCAGGTTTTCACGGACATTTTCTAATCGGTCAAGATAATCTTCTAATCTTCCAACCTTTCTATCATGTGATTTTCCAGTTGCCTTAGTTCTTTTGAAATCAGGGACTTCAGTTTCACTTAGTTCTTCTCCATATACTGTAAATAACTTATCAAATCTCTGATAGTGCTTTGTCAGTATCTCGCGCCAATTTTCACTTACCAGATCCTGAATTACTAACCCCAATTTCTCATATCTCATTGCTGTAGTTGGACTCATTCCTCTACCAGTTCCACCCTTTGCTTTACCATTAATTACCCTATTTAAGACTTCTTTTGCTCGTTCTACATCAGTACATAGCATTGCGTCTTGACTTAAAAATATCCTATCCGCAAGTGACGTACCCATCTGTTCGACCAGATCTATCTCAACTAATAGATCCTCAGGATGGATCACCATCCCAAAATCAAGTATCAATTTTGCTTCTTGATGAAATACTGCAGAAGGGATCTGATGTAAACCAATTCGCCGATCACCTATCTGTACTGTATGACCAGCGTTACTACCTCCCTGAGATCTGATCACGTAGAACTCATCATGTTCAGAGCTCAAATTATTTAGTTTATTGTCAATTATCCTTCCTTTACCTTCATCTCCTAATTGGGCTCCGATCACTGCTATCATCTGTCTATCACTACGACTAATGACAGGTGCCTTGTCCACTAAGCTTTGTGAAGGAGTCACTTTGTTAAGAATGCTTCCAAAATAGCTACTTTTATGAAACATGTGATAAGAAATAGATTTTATATTTTCAATTATAACAAAGAACAATTATGTTTTTCTTCTATATAATCAAATTAATTTATAGCTGATCTTTTCGAGCAAAAATATTGCCAATCAGAATTGCATCAGATATCTTATAAATATGAAAAAAAGACAAATATTTTTGGGGATTTCAGTATTTCTGCTCTGCTTATTGTTTTTGGCTGTTGGTTTCTTGATATACAGATCAGTTTCATTCGTGCCACTTAACGTAGAGATCTCAAACATCACCGCACATTCATTTACTGTCAGTTGGCAAAGTGAAGATCGCCAAGTAGGTCTGGTTTCAATTGGTAAGGGAGGCACCTTTCCTTTATTGAATGCTGATACGCTAATATTTTATGATGATCGAGATCTCTCAAGAGCGGAACTCCAAACATTCAAGGAAACAGGAGATGTAGACAGTGTGAAAGTAGAAGATCTCAAAGAATATTATACTCATCATGTCACGGTAACAAACCTTGATCCTGAAACCTCTTACGAATTTTCATTAGGTAACAAGATTATTCATAAACCTCATGAGACTCCTGTTCGAACTCAACAAGAGATAGAAACTCTCAATACTCCTAAGCCCTCATACGGTTTGCTTTTTGAAAAGGAAACCTTTCCGGCAACAGATACAATTGTCTACTTAACAGTACGCGACTCCGATAGATACTCAACTCAACTTTCAGCAGTAACAAGGGAAGATGGTTCATGGTACATCGATATTTCTAATCTAACCAATAGAGATGATCTCACAAAATTATCTCTAACAGATAGCTATTCAATAAACCTCTCATTTCTTAACCATAACTACGGTCGGACTATTGATATCACTATACCTGGAACATTAGACGCACCAGTAAGAAATATTCGTTTAGCAGATCTAAGTACGATCAGTCTAGGATCAGATAGCATTACATCTAACAATTCTGTTATTGAAAAAATATCTTCGATTCTAAAAGATCTTCCGATCGAAATCTCTGCAAGTGTAGACGAGATGTGTACAAATTGTAATTCGGGTAATTACCTTCGAGAATGCGTTGGGGGTGGAACAGCTCAATGTTGTTATGGTAGCTGTGTTCTATCACGCCAAGAGGATGATAACGAACCAAATTACAATCCATATGCTGACTCTGACGGCGATGGAATAATTAATCAATATGATGATTGTGATGATACAGATCCTACAGACACTGTTGATTCATCCGGGTGTACGATTGATGATGAATACTCAGGCAGTGACCCAGATAATAGTAGTAGTTCTGATGGATCAGACACAAATTCATCTCCAGAAGCACTTGAGGAAGATAATAACAGGAATGATGATCAAGATCATCAAGAACCCGAACTAAACACATCAAGCGAGGATTATAAGACAGAATCAGAGCAGAAGCGATGGACAAGTGAAGAAAGAAATACGAGTCAAGATCGCCAAGAATATGAAGAGCCTGATACAGATGGTGATGGAATATCTGACTTTCAAGATCGGTGTGAAAATACACCTTCCGGGAAAAGGATAAATGCCTACGGTTGCCCAATAAATGATCAAGAAGAACCGTATCAAAAAAATGATACGACTTGTATAGATCTGAACTCAAACAACATCTGTGATAACACGGAATCCCCACAGAATTGCTATCAAGAAGACGGTAATTCAAGTACTACAGGTTGTGCATACTGTCCGGTTGGCCAAGAAATAACCCAAAATGGTTATACAATGCGTTGTTTTTACACAACAGTAAAAGGTTATTACTGGGAAGTTATTAGTAAAGCAGAATCTATAGCTTTACCAACAATAACGAAAAACGCTACCTGTAACAATCAATATGGTTGTTATTGCAGTCTAGAAACCTCAGATGGTTCAGAAAATATCTTCAGTAAGATCAGTATGAATGCTGAATGTACCGAAGAGAATTTAGCATTTCAGCATGTGAATACTTCGTACAAAGTTTTCGCACAAGAAAACCCTACATACTATTCGCCATCCGAAGGGGTAATTATTTTTGAAGAGTCTGGTCTTTACTGTACGAACTACCTAGATCAAGAGTACTGTTTCGATGTTAATGATAATGATGAAAAGATCATCTACATTGATGTTGATGCTAGTGGTACATATACTGAGGGAGATGTGAATTTAGCATCAGACGTGACAGAAATATCTTTTAAAAAAGAATCTGATACAAATGAATATGCATTAGACAAAGGATTCTCATTTATTTCTTTCGACATATACAATCAAGAGCTATCAGATGCACACTCCTTCCTTGCAGAGATCAACAGATCCACAGATCAAGGCATATTATCCATAGCAACTTTCCAAAATGGTAAATGGGTGGTCGTTGGTGTAAGAGGGGATACAATAATCGGACAAGATAATTTTCCGATAACACCAGGTAGAGGATACCTGATAAAAACAAAACTGCCAGTGAGCTTTTCAATATATGGTAGAGCAGTATCTTCCGCTGTTCCTATCTCAATGCAGGTAGGATGGAATCTTGTCGGTATATCTGGCACTGCTAGAAGTTATACTGCAGAGAGTCTTATAGATTCGATAAATGCTGAAAAGCCATCCGTTAATAATGTCACCAGATGGACAGCAAGCAAAGCGAGGTATGAGGGATTACAAAAAAGCCTAGATAGTAACGGGGTCGATCAGGTTTACGGCTTTGATTTCCCGATCACTGCACGAACTGCTTACTTTATCCGTAATGATGAAAAAGCTCTTGTCTGGACGCCTTGAATGGGGATCAGCGGTTTTGTCTTGCCTGTATAACTTTCATCCCTTTTTAGATATAATCGCTCCATGCGCAAATTCCTCTATCAAAGGCTTATTAACGAATACAACAATTTCTTGAGATTATCGTTGAATAACCGAAGACTCCTTCTGTCATACATATTTTTCTTGATCTCTTATCCATTTCATGAGATCTTCGTTAATGCGTATTTATGGCGTCAAACCGAGGGTATAGAGCTTTTACTTGTGTATAACATATTTTCGTTTGTTGGTTTGCCAATAGGTTTTTTCATCAACGGTTTCCTTTTAAAGACTTTTAACATTAAAAGCTTATATTTGTCAGGACTTATAATACAGGCAACAACAGTGATCTCCCTAGTGTTCTTTGAAAACTTCAACTATTTGAATATTGCGATCTACGGCATGAGCGCGGGTTTTGGTTCAGCCCTATTTTGGTCAAATCGTAACTATCTCTCATTGATATTCACGGAAAGATCGACAAGACTCTACTCAGTAAGTCTTGAAAGTGTTAGTTACAGTGTACTCACTATCACTGTACCTGTCATTGTAGGTTTCTTTATCACCCTTGGCCCATCTACTGGAAACTATTCTTTAGAACTTGCTTATCAGATCTCTATGGGGCTAAATCTTATTTTGGTATCGATATCAGGCCTAATAATATACCTATCCAATATTGATGATCTTAATGATCCAGTAGTACTATTGCGAAATTCCTCAAAATTTCATAATTACAATCGCGTGTACTTGTTCTTTAGTGAAATCTTCAATGGGATATTTATGTTTATTCCAACAATCTTCATCTTAAAATATGCCGGTGAAGAAAATATTCTAGGATCTGTACAATCAGTAGGAGCACTTGCGACAGCATGTATCATCTATCTGGTTGGGAGGAAATTCAAAGAGCAGAGTTATTACAAGATCCTAATATTATCATGGATATTGATGATCATAGGGGCATTTCTACCTTTTATCTACTTTCAATCTGCGACATTGATCTTGATGTTAATTATCCTGAATATTGGAAGTGAGATCAAATTTATTGTTACTTGGTCAATGATTATGAATTTAGTAGATAATGAAGTAAAAGATCACTATGAATTGCGATATGCATATATAGCCGATAACGAGCTTTTCATAAACCTCGGTAGAATAGCAGGTGCTCTGATACTTGGTATACTCTGGGTGGTTTTTCCTGCTGATGTGGCATTGAGATATATCGTACCCATAGTCGTAATGATACAGCTTATCAGTTTATTCGTAGCGAAACCGTTACTTAGGCAACATGAATATTCGACTTAAATTATCCTCTGCCAACATTACTTCGGATATCCAGCAACATTACTTAGGATATCCAAGTATGAAAGGTTGTGAAAAGTATAGAATCAGACTAGGGGAATGTTTATTGAATAGTTGAGATCATTTCGATCCGTCTGATCGATCTAAACTACAACATTCATGATCGTCGTAACAACCATGTTTAACACTGTTTTATAGTATAATATACGATGTACCTGACCTATCAAACCTTACTCTCAAAACACGATAAATACACACTTGAGCTATATAGTTCATTCATAAGACAGCTGTCGGAGATCTCGAAAGCTGATCCTTTCATGCTTGGTTTTACAAATTACGAAGGTTATTCGTATAATTCCTTTGCGGTACACGAAAAATATTCAACTGCCACAGAGGTTGCTTTTAGGACAGTTTTTCCAAATAGCGAACTTATGATCTCAAACGATCACAGTCGTACAGATGTATTGAAAGAAAGAGCAGTTATATTCAAGGATAATTCGATAATTCCTCTAAAGATCTATGATGATCTTGACCAACCGGATCCGATAAACATACTACTCGAAAACTTCGCACAGCTATCGACTCATATAGACATGATCAAATTTGAAGTGTGGTTAAAGCCTGTTTCTGATAAACGACCTGAGCAGTTAACTATCTTAATAAACAATTTCCCAGCATCTTTTGCGCGACCTGAAACCCGAGTATTTGTAGAGAATAAAAAGAAACAGAAACTTTATCATTGTTCTATTAGATTCATACATTCAGAAGTAGTAGAAGAGAAAGATCCGGAGCAGGTCACAAATTCTTGTCTGATCTTCCTTAAGCAGTTTTCCCTAAAGTATGGAAATTCGTTGGATCTTGATGATCAAATCAAAATGGCTGATACAAACATACCTAAGTTAGACAATCTCTTAGGTTTGAATGAAGTTCTTTCACTTATCCATTTACCCCGTGAGATAGACGCCAACCGTAAAATCGCTATTTGCACTGAAAAAATACTCCCAGTTCCTCGGGAGGTCATCGAAGTCTCAAAGAATGATGATGTGACACTATTTGGACATGGTTCAGGCAGTGCAGAGAAAGAACCTATAGGTATACTACCCAAAGACAGAACTCATCATACCTATATCATAGGAAAGACAGGTTCAGGTAAAACCAAACTACTAGAACTGTTGATGAAAGATGACATCGAGAAGGGTAGGGGGATGATACTGATCGACCCGCATGGAGATACAGCAAAAGATATCCTCGCGCTAATTCCAAAATCCAGAGTTTCTGACACTGTATATATTGATTTTCCTAATCGTAGTTTTATTCATACATTCAATCCATTATCTGAACTTGAACGAAGTTCACCTGTCGTGATCGACAATTTTATTGAGATATTCAAGAAATTCTTCTCAGTAGATTGGAATCCAAAGATCGAATTTTTACTCAGAAACTTACTCGGACTAATGAGAGAATCCGGTATCATACACCTCTCACATATTCCAATGATCCTCACAAATTCTCAATATCGATCATCCTTGGTCGAAAAGGTTAATGATAGGTCTGTAGAGAATTTTTGGAAACTGGAATATCCTAAGTTCTCAGAACAGTATTTTAGTAATGCAGTATCACCACTTCTAAATAAGATAAATCAGATATTAACAAATCCGATACTTGAAAAGATCCTTTCTATCGGTAGCTCGAGTTTTGATCTTAGGAAAATATTACAGGAACAACAGATCCTTATAGTGAATCTTTCTATCGCCGAGCTAGGTGAAACCGGATCTTCATTTTTAGGCTCAATGCTGATCTCTTCAATACAACAGATCGCGATGAGCAATAATGATCTAAAAGAAGATAAACGAGTACCTATAAATCTTTATGTAGACGAATTTCAACACTTTTCCACAGAAAGTTTCATCCGGATCTTTTCTGAGGCACGAAAATATCGACTATCACTTACCATAGCTCATCAATATATTGGTCAGATCTCTACTCCTATAATGAATGCCATCATGGGAAATATAGGGTCAATAATTTCATTTAGACTAGGTCAACGAGATGCTAACTACATTTCTAAGGAATTTAAGCCATATTTATCTCCTGAGGATTTTGTGCAGTTGAACTCTCGAAACTTCTGGGCGAAATTGTCAGTTGATGGTACAACCAGTCAGCCATTTAGGGGTATCTCAAACACCCTCGAATTTCCAACCGTAAATTACGTTCGTGAGATCAAATCTGTTGCAAAGAGCAAATATAGTTTCCTAGAAAGTGAGGTGAATAAGGCCATCGATAATCTAGGGACAATAGACTTGAGGGATATCAACACTTTTGATTCGCCAGTATAAAAGGAGGAGTACCACTATATTTTCTTAATTATATACATCAAGAACCTTACTTGCGTAACATTCTTCGCAGGCAATCGGTCTTAGCCCTACCAAGGCAGATCCTGTTACAATTTCTTTCTTGCAACAATAGCATTTTACCTTTTGAAATTTATAGGTTGAAGATAAAGAGTATCTTTCGTGAAGCCTGCACCTATAGCATCTATTAGGGGTTGTTGGGAATCCAAGACTAGATCGGATCTCCGATTCCTTTGTATCAACTGAGATCACATTTTTACATACTACACAAAGCATCTTGGATTTACTCAAAATAATTTAATAAGCGCGATCATATAAAGATACCCTCATCTGCTACTATCTTATCCTTCAATCGCATATACTCTTCTTTCTCATATTGCTTATTGAATATACAGTACTGATGCTCCATTAATCCCACACAGCCAATACAATCTGTACATTTGACACAAGATACACAGTAGAGACAATTCGCACATTCAAATATATCGATCCCAAAAAATATATTGGAGGAGTATGTACAATCAGCACACATGTATGAATCAGTTACCTTTCTACTATATGAGAGATCCCATGAATCTTCGATACTTTCAGTGTGCCATAGATATCCACAATTTTTCGCACGAGAGGTTTCAAATGCATAATAGACACGTTCACAATCGATTATATTGTTGCAATAGTATGAATCACTAATATCACCAAGCATAAAGATCCTAGGTGTAGGAATATCCTTAAGTTTGCTATCTACGAGTTCCTTCAACGAGAGCTCGTCCATTTGCAATAACATAGATACCTCTTCAGTGTATTTCTCTTTGGAAACCTCCTGATTAAAGATATAGTAACTTTTACTACGCAATCCAGAGCAACCAAAACAATGATCACAATTCATCAGATCTGTAGAGTAGTAAACCTCTGAGCAAGAGTAGCAGTTATATAGATAAGCACAATGAGTGCAGTTGTGACAATTGAGCAATTCGAGGCAGGTACCCGATCCACCACTTGTGAAAGTCACATCGACACAATCTGTAGTACTGATACAGTGTTGAGAATTTATTGTATTTAGGCATTTCGAGAGATCGAAAGATTCGACACTATATTTCGAGTACGAAATATCGATCGACCTATGACTTAATTCACTAACATCTGTATCTTCATCATAGACATATCCTTTCAAATACTTTCTAGACAACATTTCCTTGTACTGTTCAAGAAAATGTCCTTGGGAATACTCCATTGAGTATACTTCTGACTTTTTAGAAGATGCACATTTTGGACATAAAAAAGAATGTTTGAATTCATGGTCCGAAGTGTTGTAGGGTATTAAAATCTCGATCCCACATGAAGAGCATACAGTTTCAGTATAAAAAGGCGTCAAGGTGTATCTATCACGAAGTTTCTTTCTGCATAAGGGGCATAATTGAGGATCAGGTAGATGGTATCTCTTATAGAAACTTTTTTCTTGATCTACTACCACGAATTGTGAATTGCATCCCACACAAAGGCCATGCTCTTTCATACCACATTGTACGAAATCACTTACATATTAGCAATATTTGCTGAATACCATCTGATCGATCTATTAAGTTTTCTGATCATATTCAGCCAGATATATATATGTTGCACGACTCGAACATCAGACAACATCGCCTCAAGCTTGCAATAATGTCATTTAAATTATGATCCTGTACAGCAATGGTTCATGGAAGCACTCACACGATTAGGCATTTCTAGGATCATCATTATCTATTGCTACTGCTATCCCAGACTATACATCTCCTGACAAACCCTTTTAATTTTGTAGCTTTGACTACAATAACACCGGGTCTAAAGGCATTCTCATACATTTTGATCAGAGTAATGATATCAAACATGGATCTACACCCTGAAACATCTATGTAGATGACACTAAATGAATAACCGAGATCTATAACCTTTTTTATCTCAAAGGCATCTAACTGATAAAGCTCAAGTTGTGGATGATCTTTTATAGCAGTACGATATGATAATCCCTTATCAATTCCTACCACTTTTGAAGCTACTTTAGACAACAAATCCGTTGTAGTACCCCATGCAAATCCTATCTCTAGAACAGAATCCTGCATATTTACGAATCGATCTATAGTTTGTCGATACTCTTTTACACCTTTTGTAAGTACTATAGTAGCACCTAGGTATCGTTCTAGTTTGTCATCTTTTTTCATGACTTACCTCAAAGTAATTTACATATCGTATTACTTTGGGTAATAAAAAAGCGCCCAAAGTTACCAAACACAATTACTGTGTTCAATAACTTCAGACGCTCTATGATTTACATCCTGTATAGATCACTCTGTACAGGCATTTCATTTCTGAGCTAATTATACGAAATTCGTATAAAGACCTTCTGAAGAATACGAATTTATTATATCACATGTGACAAATTATTCCTATAGGCTGTCCTAATGTGATATAATGTGTTCATTATCGTACATTATATGTATTTATATTGGACAATATATATACAGCAAAGGAACTAGCACAACATTTGAAAGTGGATTATCGTACTGTCCTGAGGGAAATTAGTAGAGGAAATCTGATTGCCCACAAAATTGGACGAATGTTCATCGTCACGGGTGAGAATCTCGAGAAATATCTAACAAATTCGAATCTACAACCACTTAGGATCTCAGTTGCTATAGTTATCAATCAAGATAAAGTCTTGCTTGTAAAAAGAAAGTTCAAAGAAGGAAAGCTAAATTGGCAATATCCAGCGGGGAGAGTTAGATTCAAAGAAAAACCTTCCACTAGAGCAGAGATCGAATGTCTAGAGGAGACTTCTATACACTGTCGCGCGATCAAACGATTAGGCAGAAGAATTCATCCTGATACAAATGTCATAATTCAATACTGGTTATGTGAATACATAGAAGGCAAGATATACAATGTAGACACTTCAGAAAACGCAGATGTTAAATGGGTTGGTCTAGTAGAACCTGAGAAATTATTCACTTCTAATTACTATCATCCTGTTAGAAAGTATCTTAGAGAAGTATATGAGAAGAACACGAGATGATGACTTAGGAGTAGATACTTCAGTAATTAGTATCAAGTTCGTTAAGGTTTTCATTCTATAACATAATTGTATCGACCACTTTCAACTCATGGAAATTTTGGCATTTACAAGATATTATCGGTTAGCTAAGGTTTGTTGGTATAATTGTATGAATAAATACTTTTCGAATTATCTAATAAATCTTGTTTATATATCTAAGTTTTAAGTTTTTTTTATGAAATCGAAGACACTTAATTATCTGACATATTTACAGAGTGAATATCCAGAGAGAGTCTTTGAAGAGGAGTTTTTTCTCTCTCTTTTTCAAAATCCATCTGAAATACAAAGCTTAAGAAAAACATGGGTGAATTATCAGAATGTATCAGATATTAATTCACTTGATAATTTGATTGTGTTGGACTTTGGCTACGGACCATCCATAAAGGAAGATAAATACAATGTAGCAACTTTTCCGATTAAAGAGATTGTGTCTAAGACTATAGATTACCTTATGAATCTTGATTGTTTTTCAATACTTGAGAAAAGATGTCTCAAGGAAACTATCATACAAAACGTTCAAAATGCATCTTTCACAGCAACGGTAGAGAATTATTATCAGTCGTATGAACTTCCACCAGTTGGGAAAGATCTACTAATTCAGGAAACTTTGAATATTGCGGTGCAATTAAAACCTAAATGCATCATCACATCAGCATCTATTGCTAAAAGAATTCAAGATAGAATAAGTTCACTTTCCACGCAAGTGATTGGAATAAATACTGATAAGTCCCTGTCACTAAAGGATACTATGAAAATTTATCTTGAACTTCTTTTAGATGGAAACGTAGGATTGATAGCATATCCAGACCTAATTTTTGATGCTTATCATTGGTTGAAGAAACTCTCTAAGAAGGACTTCATCGTTATTCAACCAACTGATCTAAGTGCGGTATTTTGGGAGAGTGAAAACTTTGTATTGTATAACCCAGAGAAACCTCATTTATGCCGACAAGATGGAGGACATCTACTGTTAGCTTGGAA
Organism: Candidatus Nomurabacteria bacterium; assembly: GCA_020632395.1. Lineage (NCBI taxonomy): Bacteria > Candidatus Nomuraibacteriota > Candidatus Nomurabacteria bacterium. The sequence continues at coordinate 214,462 of JACKFQ010000001.1, forward strand.
AAAGCATATGGGGATGGGGTATGATTTATCAGCTTCGAAAGTAGATGTTAACCTTAACGCAGATGCTTGTTCAGAGTATGGGCACATACTTGAAACAACGAAGTCTGTTATGAGAGATGTATTTGATCTTTATGTAGTGAATCACCAGCAAAATGGGAATTGGACTTTCCTCCGTAAACATAAGGATATTACCAAGAATTGTAAAAGCAACAATTACACAAGAGATGAGCTCTTAAATGACGTATTTCCAAAAAATCATACTCATTTACTAGGGCGATCATGGAAGAGTAGCTTACTACAAACCCCATTTGAGACAGTTGTCCTTCCAAACCCAGGATTTAAATATGATCATTTTCTTGAACGACTGAATCGAAGAGATATTTTTGCCTTGTTAGAAAAGTTACGGAACAAAGTTAATAACAAACCGATTTAACAAACTTCTGATTTATATAATTTCCACACCTCTACCTCTACCTATATCTATTCAGATCATTCTTCTTCGAACAGCTCCTCTTTAACACTCTTCTTTACCAAAAAGATCATCCATGCCAATAAAGTTGCACCTGCACCTACAAGAATTGGTAGGCTGATATTTATCGAGAAAATAAAACCTGAGATTATTGGAGGAATTGCTTGTGCTAATGAATTGATGGATTGATTTACTCCAAGTATATCGCCCTGGGAATTCTCTTTAGCGTTGTTGGATATCAGAGCAGTGACATTTGGTTGAGTTAAACCTTGAAATAACGCCAATATCGGAAGTATCAAGTAGATACCAAGTAATTTATTTGGTAGCAATAAGAGTAAGAATGCTAATGATATGCCGAATATCGAAACATTAAGGATTTGAGAACTATTGAATCGTTTATTTAGAAAAGGCAGTAATCCGCCCTGAAACAGTGCTACGAATAGCCCCATATAAGCGAATATATCTCCTGCCTGTGATGGTGTCACTTCAAATTTCTGGATCAGAAAAGGATTAAAGAACTGTGTGAAGAAATTGAAACCAAATGTCAACAAAAAGCTTACTAAAAAGAGCTTTCTCAAGGTGGTCATCGAAATAGCTTTCCTTAGATTTCGGAACCCTGTCATCACACCAATCGGACTTTTTATCTTTTCTTTAAGAGTCTCAGGGAAAAGTAAGAATAAGCTGAGTATGTTGATCAGTGTAAGACCAGCTGTGAAAAAATACGGTGTCGAATTACTAAACCAGCTGACTATCGTAGGATCTACCAACTTACCGCCAATATATGGACCAAGTATAAAACCTAATCCGAAGGCCATTCCTATAAACCCGAAGTTTCTAGCCCTCTCTTCAGGTTTTGTCATGTCTGCTATAGCTGATTGTGCGATCGAGATATTACCCCCAGTAAAACCATCAATCGCTCTACCAATAAACATAAGTGGTAAAGAATGTTGGATTATTCCTATACCGAATAGTATATATCCGAAAAATGTACCAAAAAGAGAAAGTATCAGAGTAGGTTTTCTACCATATCTATCCGATAGGGAACCTAGCAGAGGTGCTCCGAAGAACTGCATGATAGGGTAGGTTGCGGATATCAAACCTATGAGAAGAGTTCTCTGCTCATATGTATATTCCATGGGTAAAATACTACTTCCTGGTGAGAGAAATAAGGGAGCAAGTATTGGTATCACGATCCCAACACCAAGCAGATCTATGAATATCGTAAGTAGGAGAGGGATAAAGGGGTTCTGAAAAAGCTTTTTCATGACAATTTCCTATGTATAAAAATATTTGTAGGCTCTTTTGGTTATTAGAGTAAACTCTGTCATTATACATCTTTGGTGTTCAGAGCCAAAATTTATAGTGAACACGTTAAAGAAAGATGATATTCTTTCTCAGCTTAAGTTTACTCGATAAAATTTTCCACAATCTTACAGCAGACACTTAGGGAACAGTTATGAGGAAGTTGGCTGTTCGTTTTTACTTTTATTTACATCATTCTGATAATTAAATAGAATCTTATGAGATAATCTTAGTAAGTAGAAAATAGTGGATAATGATCTGAGATTAATCTGGTTAGATCTAGAGATGACTGGAGTTGATCCATTGGTTGATCGAATCATTGAGATCGCTTTGTTAGTAACCGATCTTGACCTGAACATCATTGATGAGAAAGGCTTTGAAAAGGTCATAACCGTAGATAAGGAGTATATCCCCAGGATGGAAACCAAAGTTATTGAGATGCACACTCAAAATGGTCTTCTTGAAGAGTCGTTAAGGTCAACCGAGAGTTTGGACCAAGTACAAGAGCAAGCCGTCAACTATCTTTCAAATTATGTAGAAGACGGCAAATCACCGTTGTGTGGAGATGGTGTAACCACAGACAGAGCCTTTCTCTTGACCCAAGCAAGAACATTAAATTCCTTCTTCCATCATAGGACTATAGATGTATCTTCGTTCAAGCAATTAACGAATTTTTATAAGCCAGATAAGAAGTATATAAAACCTGATGTTTCTCACAGAGCTCTCGATGATATTCGTATCTCGATTGCAGAGCTTAGATACTATAAGGGACTCCTTTTCGACTGAGAGAGACAGAGTACATCAAAACACCTAATACTTGTTAACTTTGACAGTTGAATTCATGATCTTCGTAATTCATAGATCCTATTAGATAGGGCTTTTCACATAGATACAAGTTTGATGAGTTGAACATACTTGCATATATACACTACATTGTAATACAATATACCTAGCAACAGTATGGAACAACTAATAGACACAAAAATTAAAAAAGGGGTGCTGGAGTATATTGTGCTTCTGATCATATCATCAGGAGATGTGTATGCTTCAGACATTATCAACATTTTGAACGAGGCAAGTCTTATAACCGTTGAGGGTACAGTTTATCCGTTATTGAGCAAATTAACACGAGAAGGAAAAGTTGAGTACAGATGGGAAGAGTCACCTAATGGGCCCCCTCGAAAGTACTACACTTTATCTCAATATGGTCATGAATTCCTAAAAGCATATAAAAAGGCTTGGGATTCGATGATTCAGAATATAAGTTATATCCAAACAAATTATGTCAAAGGATCGTAACATTTTCAGGCATTCATTTTTGATTGGCGATAAAAGGTTTGTATTACAGTTAGACACTGGTAGAGTGGTTAAAAGTTATCTAAAAGAGTTACGTTTGTATACTTCTCTAGTTGAGGATGGAGACTCAATTTATCACGATATTACACAATTACTTATAGATAAGTTCTCTACCTATGAGAATGAGGTGTTGAAGAAACTAACACCAAAAGAAATGGATCTTATCCTAAAGAAGATAGGGAGGCCTGAAGAGATAGTCGGATCAATAGAAACAAACATCACCAATATACTCAACACAAGACCATTACTAAAGATATATCTCCTGATACGTTCCTTTCTCAATAAAGACACATATCTTCTAACCCTCTTTTCTAGGATCATAACAATGCTATTTGTAATATTCACATTGTATCTATACATGAAGATTATCGCGATCAATAAGGAGGACTTGAGATATTATGCTTCACAGATCATGTATGATTCTCATTACGCTAGAATACTGGTCATTTATCTGATCTCGTTCATAGCTATGGTATCCCTTACAGTAATTCAATTCATAAGAAGTATCATCCCCCAAAATGGGGTAAATCTGCTGATACTACTATTAGCTATGGTTTCATCAGTTTATCTGCTTATTTTCGAGGCAGAAACGATCAAAACAATCCCTATCGTTTACACGCAATTGATAAAAGATGCTACAGAGAGCAATTACTTCGGTCTAACTGATGTATCTATCGATGACACTATTTCAGAGGTGAATCTACAGATCAGGGTAGATCGTTCTTCTGATATTCCTTCGATCTATTTGATACATTCAATGGATAAACGCGGAGCATACTTTACATCTCCACCCTTGTTCAACGGAGAAGAAGAAAATATCCTATTTATAGATGGTGAGAATCTTAACTTCAACCTCAACATGATAGATATCCGAAAAAGATGTAGAGTGAATTGCTTTTCAGGAAATATTGAACTTTACATTTTCACTTCAGACGAAGTAAGAGTAACTATCAAATATGTACTTAAACCTATTAATCCGTTATTTTCTACGACACCTCAACCATTAGAAGTGATAGCGCAAAACTACCAGGACCTAGATCTATTGATCAATAGTAGATCCATCACTCCATTGAACTTCCTTGCGATCTCAGTAGGAAACCTAAATGTTGATCTAATTGGAAGCAGTGATTTACATCTTGCAGGGGATTATGCCAGTGTCACAGCAAAAGGTTATGATAGTAGTGAGCTTGTTGTTGGGTATGATGGTCTTAATTCAAGCTACGAGTCGTCTATAACGTATGAGGGATATGATAACGCTGGCGCAAGTATCATTGTGGCAAAAGAACTACGTATGGATCTAATGGATAGTAGTTATGCTTTCTATGACTCTAGCTCGATCGAGAACGTATCGATTTCACGATCCAGTGCATTAAATAAAGTATGGGACATTAATGAGTAGACTTCAAAAGAAGCAGGTCTGATCTGTCAGATCTAGCAGATACTATCTCATAACTACTCAAGGTAATCAATCAGCTCTGATATTTCTCTCAGGGTTATAGTAGACTCTGGGAGTTCTCCAGTTCTATATACACTCCAACCATTTTTCTGATCTACCCAAAACAGACGTCTTACACCTATACTATGAGCAGCAATTATATCACCGTTAATGTTATCTCCTACGACGATCCCATCCTCTGGTTTGATATTAAATTGTGATAGTGCATGTAACCAGCAACTACTACTTTTAACTCCACTCGCATCTGCAATTTCGATGTGAGTAAAGTAGTTTCTGAGTGCTAACGAATCCAGTTTAAAATCGGTCCAATCTTTAAGAGCGTGAGTGACTAATCCTAGTGAATATTCTCTGATCCGCAATTCTTCAAGGGTTTCTACAACTCCATCTTTTAGCTTTGGCACCTCATGTAGGATACTGTCTAAATAACTTTGGATCTCAACGGAGAGATGGTCATTAAGACCTAATTCTTCAATTAATTTCTTACTAATAGAAGGCCACAATCTATCAAAATCAACATGAAATTCATCGAATTTCTCATTGTGAATGGTGATAAATACTTTTGTTATTTCATCAAATTCTCTCTGTGTTTCCTTAGCCAAAAATATTTTCAGAGCATCTATGTACTTTCTAAATACAGCATGGGTATCGATCAGAGTATCATCAAGATCGAATAGTATTACGTTTTTCATTAGTTAAGTGATAAATAAATATGTTCAATATATCATAAACGTTATGTTTGTTTGCAGTTGGATGCATAGTGAAACAAGATCTCTCATGAAGCTAATGCAAATCGGAAACATGGAAATAACTCGTTTTCATGATACTATGTGCTACAGCCTATTAGTAAACCAACAGTTATTTTACTATACTCTACTCAACATCAGTTGTTATTGCTTTTTTATATGAAAAACGCGTTGGTACTTCATGGGAGAAATTGTACACCAGAGATGTTTTGGTATCCGTATATTCGGAATGAATTGGAAAAGCTCGGGTATCAAACCTCAGTACCACTTCTTCCAGAATACAGATCTGCAGATAGAGAGATTTGGGTTCCATTCATCAAGAGGACATTCGATTTTCAGGAAGATTCAATATTGATCGGAGTATCATCATCATGCGCAGCTATATTGGAGGTGGTTGAATCTCTCAATCATTTCGTTGATAAAGTAATACTTGTAGCTGGGTTTATCTCCCCACTTAGAGAAGAGAATACACATCCAGTATTAAAAGATGATTATAATTGGGATAAGATCCGTAGAAATATTAGGGAGCTGTATATCATCAACTCGGATACTGACGAAATAGGTGCAGATCAAAACAAAGGACGTGAGATCTTTCAAAAATTAGGAGGGACACAAATCATAATGCACGATCAGGGACATTTTGGTTCGATCAAATTGGATCAACCATATAAAACATTTCCACTCCTAAAAAAGTTGATACAGTATTAGAATTTATTTCTTGGGTTTTCTGAGTTGCGGATATTTTGTTTTACTGCTGAGCTAATACAGGATTCCAAACAGAAACTACATCCTTATAGATATATAGTGTGGTGTTTAAAGATTCATATACAGACCAATAATGAGTACATTATTTTGCAAGACATATAGTCTAATAAAGTAGAGTTAAAGTTCAGCTTCATTAGGAATCCAAAACTGTCCTACAAGAATCTGAGACAGTATGATCCAAATCAAGCGGCTGCATATTATATTCGCATCCTCGAAAATGATACTGAACAGAAGTACTCTTCAATAAGTACAGTTGTAGTCCAGTACTTGATCAAGTCTCAGAAGGTATTCCTTACATCAAAAGAAGCTAACTGGCAACAGTTTATTGAGAGCAACATATAACATATCCATATCTGAATAATATGAACGTACACCTTTCACGCTAAAGAAATACTTCCTCTTCAACAGCGTTTTCAAGCCCTCCATATCGTTTGAGCAAATTCTCTACTTGTACCTTGAACTCCATCATACGTTGCCTAATGACCAGTAGATTCTCCAACCAACTGCTACCAGAAATATACTTGTTCTCAGATCTTTCAACATTCACACGCATCAACTCCTGTAACAGATGATCGCCTATTTCCATATCTGACATACCTCTCATTTTCAGATCTGTATTATCCCCGCTAACATTGTTGCGATAAATGCTAGGTATGACCATCTGTCCATCTTCCTCTCCAAGAATCCTTCTAACCTCATCAATAACTGATCCCCTTGCTTTCTCTACATATTCGATATCAGCTAGCCGTCCTTTTAGATATGTGAGAAAAGGTCCACGATCATTTCCCTCCTTGATAGCTTCAACGGCTCTCCAAGCCTGTATCGCCCTCGCATACTGGACCAATTGCATATCCTCTTTGAGTTCATTAGGAAGGGATATTTGGTGCATACACACCGTCACCCATGTTTTGGTTAGATGCAAATATCTGATGCTCACATCCATATGTACGTAAGAAATCCAAACATGCAATACGTTCTGTTTCGCCACGCCTAGCATATTCCTCTCTCATCTCGTCATATGGTGGCTTGTTTCCTGCGTACGATCTGTTGAAGAAACCAAGCAAACCCATCCATTGAATAAATCGTGCTCTAGGGTCAACTGCTAAAGCTGTAGCTTCTTCATCGATCAATGTTCCGATAAAGTGATTAGGCGGGATTTTTCTCGTTTTGTAGTGTAATTCTGCGGTCTCTGTATCAGTTTCCTGATTTTATTGGGTATCTGTAGCCACAACAGTTTTTGGGGCATCGCCCACGGGCGTTTGTGGTACAAAAGGTTCCTGGTTACCTGTATGAAACATTACAAGTATTCTACTGATCAAATAAATTATCAAATGGCATATTACTGCTCAAGCGATGCCAGAGGATCTTAGCACCATCTTATCATAGCGATAATATAGATAATAATGCCTCACCCTACGTGCCTACTTCTCCCTCGATACTTCTGGCTCAAAACGATAGCTTTGGATCTAGAGACTGCATATTTAACTTGAGCGTAAGATAAACCCATAAGATCAGCTACCATCTCATAGGTTATGTGGGGGTTACTTGCTAGTTGACTTAGGATCTGTATATCTTGCTCTCTTTGTGGATACACAACCTGAAGACCTCTCATCTCATCGAATAACTCTCTTCTCTCTCTCGCGACCTGTTCTCTGTCGTTATAATTCACTGGAAGGTAATCTATCCCCAATTTCTTAGTAACCTCCTGGATCTGGGCTACTGTGTATGTAGTACCCGGGGGACTTAGTTTCCTAGCGATCTCCTTCAAGCTGGCACCGGCACGGACGTACTGGAGGATCTCACGTTCTATCGCAGTGAGGTCTGAGGTTTTTTCTAACAGATCATCTGCGATCTTAGCTGCTCTTACCCTCATGAATGGGTTGGTTGGAATGTTCTTACCATATACCATACTAAGGAATCGTCTCGCCGATCCTGGTGTAGCTACAAGTAGTCCTGGAGGAGCATCTCTTTGCATCTGCTCAAGCTCCTTATGGATCTCATCCTCTCTCAATCCGAATATCGCCATGCCTAACACCTTTTTCTCCACCTCCAATAGCTCGTACTCATGGTCTATCAGATAGAAATACGCCTGAGAGGTCCTGTCGAACTCAGATGACAACGCAGGATGGAAACGTCCTGCCTCACCTGATCTGTTCTCATTGGAGATAAGATCCGTGCCCAATATATCATCCATTAGCCATAGAGAGGCTTTGGCCAATGCAGCTACCCTACGTGGATCCCTGTTGATCATCTCTCCTAGTTTCTGAGATGAGAACTTAGGGGTTCTCCAACCATACGCCAGAGATATGAACTCAAGCAGACCAAGATGATTTGCTGAAGTATCCCCTCTGCTGATGGAGACATTTATAGAAGAGAGAACTGGTCTGACCGCCTCGAAGCTATCCGATCCAGCGATCTCATCCAACTTCTGTAATAGCTCGATATCCTCTAGGATCATCTCCTTCCGCTTCATCCTCGCCTGATCCAAACCGATAGGCTGACATTCTCCCAACAGATCTAAATCAACAAGAATAGCTAGACTCAAATTAACGGTCCCTCTGGCAGCGGTCTCTGAGAGTCCATGAGTCATTCTTAGGGTTTCCTTTGCACTCCTTACGACATCCTTATGTCTGCCCCCTTCTGCAGATAGCATCATCCCAACTATCTCTCTCAAGGACACGTATCGACCGTCTGGTCTTTCTACTACTGCAGCATCAGGAATGTCTAGCTCTTTTTCTATTCCTAATTCAATAAGCCTGGAAAGAGCCGTAGGCCTTTCAACCAACTCAGATCTAGCATCAGTAGCGATAGTGTTTAGTGTCATTGAAAAATTCTAGTATCTAAATATCCACTCCATCAGGCTGACCTCTCCCTCAACCTGAACAAACAGACCGCTACGACAATAAATGCTGTTAGGCACAGTGTAGCTTGCGTCACAAATCCGAATACCTCGAAAAATTTCGTTGAACAAACAAAACTCGTTGAGCAGGTTCCTGAACCAGAGCTGAAAATGCCCCAATGAACAAGCTGTTGATATGATGCTGATAATGAACCGAGGATCACAGCGGGTAGCGCATAGTATCTTACATTTCTATCATTCCGAACTATCCCTACAGATAATGTCAAAAGTACCGAAAATATCAACATTCTCTCAAACCAGCATAGTGGTGCAGCTGTATTTCCTACGATCTCGATAAAGTAGATACTAGCAAGAGTAGCGAAAAGTGCCATGATCCATGCAAGAAGTAGTAGGGGACTCGTATTTTTTAGATTTATTGGCATAATGAATGTTCGTTATAGTTTATTATTTCCCTACATTTCAATATATCTAATTTTTGAAACTCGGGCTAGTAGAACGATCAGTTATCACAGAGGGGTTTAGTACTACAGATTTTTTACTCTGAGAAATATATGTTTTATGTATTTCTTTTGCGAAGTTCTAAATTTTCTATGTATATACTATAAGTTGATAATTCCGCTTCATATTTAGACTTATCTCAAACATTAAGGGTTCTGTATTTCCATTGAGAAATGCATATTATCACCGAGTATACAAATGATATTTATGCTCTACCTAATGCTGGTAAAACAATTCTGAGCATTTGCAGCAATCTTCTAAGCCAAGTTGATGGATATATTTATTTTCACAACCATAGATAACTCCAAGTCTACTGTACAAGAGCAGTTAATGTGTAATGCATTTGTTGATGAAGCGTTTAGAATAGAACCACAATCAGACATCACAACATTCAGACGATCGGAGTGAAAATTTCTACCAAATTCTCAAATTTTGTCATATAATGAATTATTAACATTTCAAATCATCTATCAATGTCCGACGTCATCACAAATCCAGAATTTAGAGTAGATACAAGACCAGTACGTATTCGCAAAACATTACCTCCCGATATTCAACAGAAGCTTGATAAGCATACATCGCCAGAAAACATGAAGCCTTTCGATTATTTTATAGTAATTGGTGCAGATGGTACCGCATCTTTTCAAGACCCAGACCTTGCAAATAGATTAGAACAAGCCGCTTACTCTGACAGTTACGAGGAGGTAATGAACATGGTCCCTACTGAAGCTCAAGTCATCAATAATCTTCGAAATGAACCTACGATTACCGCACTTTTACAAGGACTAAATGTCAATATTGATGGTGGCATGAGCTGGCAAATTCTTCACATACTCCATGAGAACGACCCCATATTAGGCATATTATCTGAAAGATATCGCCGTATTTGTGCAACACTCATAGAATGTGGAAATAGTGTTTGGAATGCTGATGGTATAAGTGAGGATGAACAACGCTATCACGATAGACAACTCAGAGCAGAAGATATTATACAAGGAGCAAGAAGGAAAGGATTAAAACCATCAGATATAATGGTTGGTCGTACAATAGTTGCTGGAGTACAACAACCTAAAATAACGCGTTTACAGTCTAGACTCACAGGCAGCACGCAAGTCTCTGACAAATGGGATCAAATAAGATATTTTTATCCAGAGGGACCTGAGGATGGTTTTATAAGCGGTGTTGAATGGTATAGTGATATCATTTACGCCCTGATGGTTGCACTATCAGAAGGAAGGATGATTGATCACTTTTTTGAACACAATCTAATCACTCCACCACCAGAATATATTACAGACCCAACAGATAAGAAAAATTACATGCTCAATGAGTCTACCCATGGGCTTATGCAGGTGTTATGGCGCTATCTTAAGCCCAAAGTTCTTGAAGTCATTCAAGATCGCGGAGCCAATCCGAGCACGTACAATTACGAAAACCTACAATTAGCTCCAGATCAAACTCTAGGAGCAGAACTCCTTAAGCTTTCTCATGAGTTTAAAAATTCAACTGATCCAAAAGATCTGGAACGACTACAACGTGTAGAGGCTGCTCTGAATGCTTTAAGAAAGTGGACTACTTTTATCGAGGGAGGTAGATCTGCTGAAAATCCAACCGGTGTCGATACAGCACGACCTACTAGCTCAGTTGAATTAAGTACAGCATTGCAAATTTTTCAGGGTGCAAATGATCTCCTTACAAAACCTGAAGGTATAGTTGAATTAGCAACTGTTTTATCGGAACTAGATACTGTAAGCCTTATACCCGAGACAATAGATCAGGAAGGTGAAGTTGATAATGAAGCTGTCACTAGCATAATCCAACAACTCAATAATGCAGTGAATGAAAACTGGGTAAATGCTTTAAATTACGCACCTATTATAAGATTGAGAGACTTGGGACAAGATGGATTGTCGAGAAAACTTCTTGAACGAATGTCCATCACACTCAGCGAGATTGCAAAAGCAGCACCTGCATTGGGACTCCAGATTTCTGAGGGAGGTCTATCAGAAATGACATTAGCACAAGTATCGAAGATGAAGCAACGTTTTAGAACACTAACTGCTGCACTTCATCCTGATGCATTAAACCAGTCGGATATTCTTAATGACCCTCAATTCCTAAGATTAGTAGACCAGCACAGGCCTATAATTGATGCACTCCGCGAATTATTTAATCAGTTATATTCGGAGAAAAAACAAGAAAATACCTAATATCAATTGTAATTGTTAAGCTTACAGAGAACAATTCACATACAAGGTTGTGGATGAAGCATTTTCAGGATTCATCCTGAAAAGTGGTGACCCCATTACACAACAGCAAAGAATGACAGGGGATAAAGAGAGATGGCCATCCAAATACACTCTCCAAGATACTTCTTCAAGGATGTCGCTTTGCTAGAACTTTGCACGAAGTACAAACAATTATCCTGTGATTTGATACGTTGAATATTTTTCCAATAATCTTCTAATTCTAAATATTTCCCAAAACTGGGTGTAATTTACAGATCAACAATGCTGATGTCATAATTTGGATCATCAAGAATCCTCTTGTAAAACTCTAGACATATTTATACTAACAGGAACACCGATTAACAAACCAAAAATCCCAACCAAGCCAAGAGTATTCTCAACTCCTAATTTATCTATCGAATTTCCTACTAGAAGACCTAGCGGAACAAGTACCAAATTCACGAGAAGACTTACTGCAGAAAGAGATGTTGCTCGATACTTTGATTCTATATGCTCATTCTGCATGTTATTAATTATCGGCAACCGATAGCCATCCACAAACTTCCGTAAATATACTGAGGAAACAGCACCAAACCCACCTCTGACAAATGAGAATAACGAACCAACGCTCATACTGAGGATTAAAGCGATCGAAGAATACTTTGACCTGAAGATCCTTTCAAACCTATCAACAAATCGAGTACCTATTGCCCGCATCAGATATGTTCCACCTATCAACCATGCGATCAGAGTGGGGTCGTCAAAAGGTTTAGTGATCCGAGGCTCATATAGATACCACACCGAAACATAAGTAATGATCATAGTGATAATGGAGAACAACGAAACCCAACGGACCTTACTATTTCTGAAAATGTGCCGTACTCCATCGATATTTTGCTTCAGATAATCTTTAATGTGGTATTTCTCCGAATCAATTTTCGGTTCAATATAGAAAAGGCTCGCCAGAAGACCGATAAATGTTATGGGAATCATCACTCCAAAAGGTAAAAACGGATCTATTTTGTATAGATATCCACTTGATATACTCGCTATTGCCATCCCCAATGTACAAAACAAAAATGTATCAGCTTCTATTTTTTTATAAAGCTTTTTCTCTAACCCCTCTTCTTTTAGCGAATCATATAACAAAGCCGATTGAGCTCCAGAAGTAAATGAGTTGTCTACATAATAGAGTAACTGGAATACTATTACTCCAAGGAAATTATGTTGTATATAGAAAAACAGATAAGCACAAAAGAGTGCTATACGCCCAATAACAACTGTTCTTTTCCTGCCAATAATATCCGCTAATGCACCTGATGGAAGCTCCAAGATAACACTCAAGAGCAACCCTGCAGCAATTGCACTGTTTATTTGGGCGAAATCAAGCTTAAGATCGGTATTCCAGATAAGAACGTATGTCCCAATTGGAAGAAAGAACCAATTGAACACAGAATCGATCTTATAAGTAAGGATATTTCTTTGTAGATTGCTCATAAAGTGAAATAAGTCAGCAATATATAGGGAATTATATTTTATTGAATGTTTCTTAACAATGATACATATGAGATAACCAGGTAGAGTATTTGGGTAGAGGCATAACTTTGGAGGTGTAATTGTTGAGGGGTCTTCCGCTGGAAACGCGTTGAGAGGGATGACGTTAATTGAGCCGACTCCCTCGGCATGAATGCCGGGGATTCCGGCTAGGGGTGTCATTTTAGGATTGTGAAGAAATGTACCTTTTTACCACCCCCTCTTCTATCTCACCTACTGTTACTGCAAAATAGCCGTCACACCAAAAGCTATCCCCCCATAGAAACTCATCTAGGTCTGGATACTCTTGTTTTAATAATCGACTACTCACACCTTTAATCTTATGCATTACCGATGATAAACTCTCTCGTGGTTTAATTTGGATTAACATATGAACATGATCAGTCTTGATTGCTAATTCCTCTATCCACCATTTATTTAGTTTACAACCTTCATACAATATCTCTGTTATGCGTGTTGATATATCCTTACGAAGGATGTTCTTTCTCCTTTTGGGTATCCAGACTACATGATACCGAAGTCTGTGTTTTGTGTGAGCTCCGCTCCAATATTTCTTCACATCCTAATTATGACACTTCGCTCAGACGCCCACAACAATGCTACGCCTTGTTGTGGATCAGTTCGCTTCATCCCCATTCTTAAAAGACTTGGGGTATTCGCGTCGACTCAATAAATTTGGATTTTGTGGGATAGTGTCTAAACACCCTCTATACGGATAAATACTACCAAGAGAGGATAATTCGAGACTTGGGGTAGGTAGTAAAACCGTAATTGAACAAATCTTCAAGTATATCGATGATTTTAAAACCACTTGGAATTGGTTGTCTAATCCAACGATGAGGTTTGAGGGATTAGATTAGAAGAGCAATTCCTGTAAATTAGGATTCGCACTACTATATTGTGGACTAGTAGTGTATAATCAAAACATGAATATAAAAAGAGACATCGAAAGTCAAATAAAAAAAGCTTCTAAAAAGATTGGTGTGATTACAATAGTAGGGCCAAGACAGTCCGGTAAAACAACAATTGCTAAGGAATTATTTCCAGACCATAAGTACTATAATTTGGAAGACATTCGACTACGAGATAGAATATCACAAGATCCAAAACAATTTCTAGATAACCATGAATCGGGTATTATCCTTGATGAGGTACAAAAATATCCTGGTTTATTATCATATATTCAGATAAAAATTGATGAAGACTTCATGCCTGCTCGTTTTATTCTAACAGGATCTGAAAACCTACTTCTCTCAGAGAAAATATCCCAGAGTCTTGCTGGAAGGACATCCATCTTTCAATTACTACCATTAAGTATAAATGAATTAATAAACTCAAATTACCTTAAAGAGAATTATCTTGAACAAATTCTTTTTGGATTTTATCCTCGTATTTATTCTCAGAATCTTCAGCCAAGTGATTTATATCCAGATTATGTGACAACATATATTGAGCGTGACGTAAGGCAAGTCAAAAATATTGGTGACCTAACAAACTTCCAAAGATTCCTTCAACTATTAGCCGGAAGGACAGGGCAACTATTAAATCTATCAAGCCTTGCAAGTGATGTAGGGGTTACATACAAAACTATTGAGTCATGGATTTCACTTTTAGAAGCAACATATATTGCATTCCGATTGCAACCATACTATAAGAACTTTGGAAAAAGGATTATTAAGTCTCCAAAGGTTTACTTTTATGATACTGGGTTACTTTGCTATTTATTGGGGATTGATAGTGTGAAAGAGTTAAGCACTCATTCAGCTATTGGTGCAATTTATGAGAACTTAATAGTTACAGATTTCAAAAAACAGCTTTTCAATACACGCTCTAGTTCAAAACTATATTTTTGGAGAGATAGTGAAAAAAACGAAATAGATTTATTGATCAAAAATGCAGATATATTATATCCAATTGAGATAAAAGCTGGGAGCTCATTTAACAGCGACTACCTCAAGGGGATAAAGGTATGGGATAGTTTACACCAAGAAAAGAGTTTAAGTCATATCGTTTACAATGGTGAGAATGATAAGATTTCTAATACAAAACTCATTAATTGGGTTGAGATTAATGAATTTACTGATCTAATTTCCTAAGGATTTAGATAGTATATGAGCGATTGCTCTATAGGAAAATCCAAGTTGGGGTGGAAGATTTCAAACTTCTCCAATTTGTTGAAGAGATACTAATACCGCTATTCCAGCAAGTTAAAAAGGTTCAGGAAGAGATGAATTTGATCATAGCTGAAAATAAGTCCAAGCCTTATGTAAAGCTCGATTATAAGCTCTAACACTTAGAAGGAAGAGAGGACTCCAACTTTATACAGATCTTCTCTTTGAGCCCGACATATTTTTAACTGTTCCGTGAACTTCTTTTTTACGCATGGCTGCGGCTGCTAATCCCATATCCGACTGAGGAACTTGCAAGACCTTCTGACTTGAGCGTCTATCTCCTAATCTCTGAGCCGCTTTCTCAAGAAGTTTTGGATTTCCACTTCTCTCAATTTCTGTTGCTCGAGATCCAGACTTTGTAACAGCATCTAGTCGTCTATTTCGAGATAAGGAGACCTCCTGTTTTCCCTCTTTACCTGCAGCCTTAGACTGGGCTCTTATGTGTGATTGTGTTTTAGACATAAATGTAAATTGAAAAGTTATTAATTATTTTAGCAAACCTCAAATAGGAGTGCTAGTCCCGTTTAGAGTCAGTAGTATTTCTGTTCAAATACAGCCATTTCTGATATCCTTATAAAAGTAATTTTAGCGAGGAATTACAATGCGAGACCTAGAGACTCCGTCAAAAGACAATCTTAGTAAAATACTAACTGCAATTGATTCTGGATTTTATGTAATTCCAGACTTTCAAAGAGAATTTGAATGGGGACCTTGGGATATACAAGCATTGTTACAATCAATATTTGCTGATTATTACATTGGTACACTACTTCTTTGGCGATCAACTCCCGAAAACTTCAACAAACTGAATTGTGAGTCTATATACGGATTTAACAAGATCAATAAAGAGAAACTAATGTATACAGCTCAACACATTGTTTTAGACGGACAACAGAGACTTAGTGCTCTACATTATGCGTTTTTTCCTCCGACAGAGCCATTTCCAAAAAGAAAAACTCGTTTCTATTTCTTTGTTAAACTTAACAGTATTTTAGAAGACGACTGGGATGAATCAATTGAATACAGAAATGACAATACTTCACGACAAAGAACCGCAGAAGAGTTTGTAGGACCCTTAGAAAAGCAATTCGAAGAAGGGTTATTTCCACTATACCTGCTTGGTCAGGGTTTTGAATGGTATAAGTGGGTTGTACAGTATGGGAATTGGCTAGAGAAACAAGGAGATACCGAAAAAGAAGAGAAAGTACAAAAACTTGAGAAGTTCTTCCAATCATTGCTAAATAGTTATGATATTAGCTATATCGAACTATCAAAGGACATAGATGTTGCTAAGGTATGCGATATATTTACAAAGATCAACTCATCTGGATTGAAACTTACGATCTTTGACCTTCTCAACGCATTGTTGAAGCCTCACGACATTGAGCTTAAGAAAAACTGGAGAATTGCTTCTGAGAACTATAACCACAAAGAGCTGGAAAAGATGAACATCTACCTTCTTCAGTATATGTCGATCAGACTACAAGGATACTGTTCGCCCAGATATCTTTACTACTTAGTTCCTAATACACAAAGAACAATTAGAAAAGAAGATGGATCAAAAGAGAAACGAGTAATTATGACAAGCCCAGAAGAATTTACACAATACTGGGAGGAAGCCTTGCGATATACTCAAAAGGCTTTAGCAAAAATTGAGAATCCTAGGGATTTTGGATCGCTTCAACCAAAGTTTATTCCATATCCAACTATGACGCCTATTCTCGCTGTTTTACTGAAAGAGAAAGAGTCGCTAGATTCCACAAGACAACAAGCATTTGATAAGAAAATTACACAATGGTATTGGGCTTCTGTACTATCCAACAGTTATTCAAGCAGTGTTGAATCAACAATGACGAAAGACTACTTAGATCTCAAAAAATGGATAGAAGACGATTCAATGACACCAAATGTGGTTCAAAGAGCCGTTAATACTATTGAAAATCTTGATCTGGTTAGAGAGAATCGACAGAATACCGCTATTTATAACGCAATATTCAGTCTGTTTGCTAGAAACGAAGCAAGAGACTTCTACACAAATAATCTTCCAGAGTATTCAGTATTAGAAGATCACCATATTGTTCCAGCGTCTTGGGGTAAGAAAAACGGGATAAAAGACATAAATACGATATTAAACAAAGCACCTATTTCAAATGATACAAACAAGAAGATTAGCGACAGACTTCCAAGTGATTACCTCAATGAAATAAAGCGAAATATCGGAAATGACGAGCAATTTTATGATCTGATGCGAACACACCTCATCGAGCATCTCATCTAGATTCGGAAAAGCAAGTTTGTATCCTTGATTTATATGATAACCATTTTCTGGAATATCAAACTCTAATCTATATTTTTTTAATAAGCTCCCTAAATGTTAGGTGATATGTAATTGCAGTAATCGCGTATTAATAGCCACGATCAACATTCGAGAGCTCTTCTAGCGTATTTTTTATTGAGGTATATCTATTAGTACTCCCAAATCGCCTTGATAAATAAATTAGGTTCATTACTTCTTAATTTAAAACTTACTTATTAACTTTCTACATCATCCGTTTTATCAATTATTTCTAATATAAATTTGTCAGGAGTAATTTGCATCTCTTGTTCATTCTCTGGCTTGGGCTTTCCAAGTAGTCGATCTACCCAGTCTATAAGTAATTTGCTTGAACTAGACATTTTTGAGATGTATGTAAAGGCCAGCTTATCATTGATGGTAAATTGATCTTTGTGATGTTCCATATTCTCTTTAACTTCTTCAAATTCTGAAATGGTCATTCCCATATAATCAGTAATCCTATCCATAAATATTTGACTTTGCCTTTTTCTTTCCCATCCCTTTGATTTTTGATCGGGAGATGGTTGTTGCTTTGAACTGAATTGTGTTGCTTTACCGTTTTTTACGCCGTTTTGCATATCATAATTATATTAGATTGAAATTTAGTTATCGCGTAGCAATAATGTTACTTGCTATAATATGGGTATGAGAAACAAAAAACTAATTGACGATATTAACTATCTATTTAAAACACTCCCCAGAAAACATAAGGATTTGTATGCACTAATCTCAAAGGATGAGTTTATTATGATGACAGATAGAGTTGTAGCTCTTGTTGATAATAAGGACTTCAAACAAAAGGATTTTCCAATCGTTTTGCAAATGATTTTCGCAAAGATTCGGGATGCTCATTCGATGGTTGATCGATATCAAGATCCTAAAACTCCTTTCTATTTCGAACATATCAACGGTACCTATGCCCCAGTCGTAGTAAGTAAGGAGACTAAAAAGCTACTACTTACAAAGCTTAAGTCAATAAATGGTTATAGTATAGAAGAATTTTCTAGACTAATCGACAAGTATATTATTTATGATAATCCTGAAGCTCAGAAATTGCAGATATCTCGATCGTTAAGTGATTGGAAGCTGATTAATTATGTAACCTCAAATAAAAATAAATACATAACTTATGTTTTTGCAGATGGTACGAAGGTAAAGTCCAAGAAACGACTTAAGTCTACTATGCAAACAAGCATCTATTGGACAGAAGGACTAGAGTTTTTACGAGAAAGACCTAGCTATTTCCTATTATCAAAGGGAAATGCTTTGTATATTAAGTACTCAAGATGTAGGGAAGATCAGGATTATCCACTTAAGCAATTCACAAGAGAGATTAGGGCTGCTATAAAAAAGAATACTCCAAGCAAAATAGTTGTCGATTTTAGAAATAATCACGGTGGTAACTCCTCTCTGTTTGACCAGATCGCTGATGTACTAAAAAGCTATATCGATAAAAACAAACCCAAAGTCTATTGTTTAATCAATAGAAAAGTATTCTCTTCTGGGACTCTTAATACATATGATGTGAAATACAAGCTTGGTGCTACGGTTGTTGGACAACCTGCTTCTCAGGGGATAAACCATTTCGGTTATACTCACTTTTTTGAGTTACCGAATTCGAAAGTTGAAATACGTTACTCCTCTGAGTATTGGAAATTTATTGATGGAAATGATCCTGTAATTAAACCCGATGTGTACATCGAACCTACAATTGCTGACTATAAAAACGGTAACGATCCTGTACTCCAGTACTGCCTAGACTAAAGGATTTTAAGACTATCAATCTCATCAATGTTGTGAATTTCAAGCCCGTACTTCATGCACTCTGTTTTGTAGTATTCGTTGTACATAATCACCCATTCAACCTCTATGTCCTTTATCCAATCAGGGTATTTATCACCGTCATCATAAAGCCCTCTCGTATTTATCCTGTTTCGAATTCTTTGTGCGTCTTCATCAATTAAGAAAAGATATCTAATATCATGCTTATCAGAATTCCGGAGCTTACTCACATATTCTGGTGTAATTGCGATTCCTTCAAGAGCAATATTTTGAAACCCAAACCCTATCTCCAGAAAGGTGTCGAGGCCTCTTTGAGTTGCGATTGCTTGTTTAGTTTCGTGCTCAAATACTGTCTTTGCATCTTTATTTTTATGGTAAAATTCTACAGCATCAAGTCCGTGACCATAGAATAAATCAGGATTATCTTCAGGCTTAAGAACTTCTAGCCTTTCATTACAGAGCAAACTCAACTAAGTATCAAAGACATTCTACTCTTTTGATATAATCATTTGATTAAGCTGACATCATTACTTATGAAGAGTATTATTTTCGACCTTAATGGAGTATTCATCAAGGGTGAGTATCTTACATCAAGGCTTGAGAAAAAGTACAAGGTTTCCACAGAAGAATCCCTTACTGCACTGAAATCTATCATGGATATTGTAAGACAACCAAATGCACCTTCGATATATTCTCTTTGTGAATCATATTTCGAAGAGTGGGGTGTAGAACTTGATGAAACTGAATTCTTGGATTGGTATTTCTCGGGAGAATCACTAGATGAAGAAATGTATGAGTTTGCACTTTCATTGAAACAACAAGGTTATAACATTTATTTTCTCTCAAACAATTTCAGAGAAAGAACAGATTACTACAGAAATAATCTCCCTAAACTGTTTCAGCTACCTAAGAAATCATATTTCAGCTGGGAAACTGGTTTGGTTAAACCTAATGTCGAAGTGTATAAACATATCTTAAATGAGAATTCACTAGATCCCACTTCAACATACTACATAGATGACTCGGAAAAGAACCTAGAAGTAGCTGGATCACTTGGTGTGAATACTTTCTTAATGAAAAATGAAACAACTGTTGATGATTTAAGAGAGTTTATAGCTAGTGCTAGCGTCTAATCTCCCTCTGAGCTCATAAACACTAACAATAAAGGTAAATTAGGATTCTGGGGTCGCTATGCCTCTATCATACTAAACAGCTTATATGACAAGTTGGTTGAAGCAAAGAGTATGGTAAAGCCTGAGTTTAGTTACTCTTGAGGGAATTTTGATAGATCTCGACCAAAGGCTCTTCCCAATCAAAACAAGATGATATTCCAACTAACGACTTGAAAGCTTTTATACTTTTTTCATCAAGTTTGGCATACTCTTGTAAAACACCAACACATTCTGCAATAAATCCGCCTACAGTACCATTTGAATCATCAACACCCCCAGAAACAAGCTTCTTATCGAGTCTAATTATTAATTTTACCAGTAAGTCAGCAGTTTGATAGCTTACTGGCAATTTTGAAACAATTGTAGATAATCTATTTGTGCCTTCTCGAAGTGAATCTTGATATGCAAACCAGATCCTTGAAGGTCCAGAATATGCTTTAATCAGTCTTACAGCATTTGAGATCACTTTTTTGGTTTCCGCAAGTTCTTCTGTAGACAATTCTCCTAGATTCTTACTGCAAGTTGGGTGAGAAATAGTTGTCTTATCTTCTGTTGGAATTTTCTTGCCTCTCAGGATTGCATAAATAGCCACAGCAACCATATGCTTGCACAGTATGTCCTGTTCACCTAGATAACAATTGCAACGACCTCGATCATAAGACTTGGAATGAACTACAACTTTATATGGGTGAGTACCTTGTACTGTAGCAGTATAGGTAATTCCATTGTCGTCAAATTCTTTGATCTTGCCTGATTCATATAAACCAATTGCTCGTTTATATGTTGGTTCGTCAGTTGCGTATTTAATTTTTTCTAGTGTGTATGCTGGTTTCATTTTGTTTCAGTTTTGGAACTAGAATACCTACTTAGTTCCAAGTTGGAACTAATTTTCTTTCTTAGTCCCAATTTGAGACTAAGGTTGTAACACTGGTGTTACAAAGTGCGACCCTTGTAACAAAACGCTCTCTTTTTGTTACATATATGACTTCGTGAAACAAGACTGTTACTCCAGAATTTTAACTAATTTATTGAATCTATATGAGTTTACCTTCGTAGTATCACTTTTAGATAAAACTTTAACTTCTTCAAGATATTTCAAAATCCTTAAAGCAGTCATACGTTGGATTCCTGTTTCTTTTGTCATATCTGGTGAATTAAAAATAGGCATTGAGAATAGAAAATCCAAAACCTTGATTGCATTTTTCGGAGTAGGAATAGTTACAATTTCTTCTTTTAATGAATTATAAAGATTAAGCACCTCCTCAACTTTCAAGATGTTCTTTTCAGACTGTTTAATTACTGCAACCAAGAAAAATAAGATCCAACTCTCCCAATCATTATCCTTGGTTATTGCTTTTAATCTTTGGTAATACTCATCACGATTGGTCTCAAAGTATTCACTAAGATAAAGCATAGGTTGTTTTAGAACCTTTTTATAATATAAAAATAATGGCATTAATATCCTACCTGTACGACCATTACCGTCCCAGAATGGATGAATGATTTCAAACTGAGCGTGGATTATAGCAAGTTGTACAAGGTAATCCTTCTCATCATAATGAATATATCTCTCAAAATCGGCAAAGAGATCTTCTATTTCATTCGCTTCTGGCGGAACATGACTTGCATGATCTAGTCCCAAAGCAGGGTTGCCAATATATACTGGACCAGTTCTAAATTCACCTGGAGTTTTGTCACTACCACGGGCATCTTGCATCAGGACTTTATGATTCTCTTTGATGAGTCTAGCTGAGAGCGGTAACTCATCAAGTTTATCAATCGCCATGTTCATAGCTTTGCGGTAGTTTAAGACTTCTTGAATATCCTCATACTTATCAGTCTTTTTATTGGGGCTTGCTTCATACTTCAAAACATCTTCAAGAGAGGCTTGTGTCCCCTCAATCTTTGAAGACAATACAGCTTCTTTTGTGGTAAGAGGGGATAGAAGAATCCTTGCTTTTGGTATGCTTTGCATATAACCATCAAACTTTGCCACAGCTCTATTAGCCTCACCAATATGCTCAAGGAATTTATCCCAATCTAAATCTTTTATTGGTAATTTGTGTGGTTTGAATGGTTTCATTGTTGTTAATTCTTAAATAAATTATCTATATCGTTTTTAGTAGAGACTTTTGTTAGCTTCATCCTAGAATTCTCTATAAAAACTCTCAGTTTGCTAAGATTGAAGTTGTTTGTAACCAATACTTTGCGTTTAAGTGGTTTAATAAACTCAGGATTTTGCTTTAATAAAATCTCAAATCTAACAAACAAATTTTCATAGGTCGTATATAGAGTTACAAGATATAGAAATGGCAGAAAAAGTAAACTAAGCAAAATTGGCGTCAGTAGAGATAGGAAGTTATTAATCGTAAACAATGATTCATAATCCGCTATTAAATTTTTACTGACAAAGTAGATCAATAGTAAACCTATGACTCCAACTATGAATGAAAATAGCTTACGAACTGGTTCATACTCAGATTTCGTTTTCGAGAATGCCTCCATCATGAAAACAAAAGTAATTACTGGAACAAATACTATATCTACCCAAAAGCTAAAAGTATAAAAACTAAGTATGAATTCAATAAAAATAGAAACTTTTACTGACACTCTATGGACTCCACTTCGTTACGCCCATAGGTTCTACTCCAACACAAACTTCGTTTGCCCCTTGTCTTGCTTTTCTTGATACTGTACATATTGTCTAATCTTCTTCTCATCCAACCCCACACTGCTTACAAAGTATCCTATGCTCCATGTTGCAGGATTCCTCCTTATATACTCAAACTTTTTTCTTATTTCCTTTGAACTATTCGCCTTTATATCTCCCACAACTTTTGCTATTGCATATTTTGGAGGAATCACTGCTACCATGTGCACGTGGTCTTTCATTATTTTTATTTCTTCTATACTCACGTCTGGATACCTCTCCGCTATGTATGTTCTTATTACCTCTTCACAATATTTCTTAACTCCTGTCACCATGATTTTTTGTCTAAATTTCGGTATCCAGACTATATGGTACATCAGACGGTAAGCAGCGTGGGCTTGTGTTCGTATTTCCATTTCTTAATTCTACCTCAAGACAAGGGATATCTCCATCTACGGACTCCGCTTCGCTCCGCCCGTAGATTTTTGATCGGAAATATTAAATGCTCTGTATGCGGTTATACTTTAAGTCCAGAAGAACAAAGAGGCAAGAACTACTACAGATGTACACAATACGGAGGAAAGCATGGAGCTCAATATGTAAGTGAGGAAATTCTTAAGAACCAATTTGCCAAAGCTTTTAAGAATATCCAACTTGATAAAAAGACAGCTGAGAAAGTCCTCAAAGACCTAAGGGATTTAAATGAAACGAGTTATGGTATCTCAAAAGACCTAATAAAACATCTGATTTCTGAAAGAGAATCAATTAATAATAGAATGCTAAAACTACTCGATGATAAATATGATGAAAGTATTACTAATGAATTGTATGAAAAAAAGAACAAACAGTATCAATCTCAATTAGACGAAATAGAAAGAAAATTAACAAATGTACAGAAGGTTGATAGAGCCTTCTATGTGACCGCAAACCTTATTGTAGAGCTAGCTAAGCATAGTGCAGAGTTGTTTAAACGTTCGGAACCTCATGAAGCTCAACTCTTAATCAAAACTGTACTTCAGAACGTAACATGGGATGGTAAAAAACTGCACTACGACTACTTAGAACCGTTCAATCTACTCGTAAATTTGGAAGATAGTACAGTATGGGGTGGCAGATGGGACTCGAACCCACAACCCTCGGTACCACAAACCGATGCTCTAACCAATTGAGCTACAGCCACCATGACTGCATATTATATACTACCCGGATGTGTTTTCAAACGATTACTTGCAAGATCCTTATGTTCCGTCAAACAGTTGTCCGACTGATCTTATCTTCACTAAGAGAATTCTATTACGCCCCACTTGCCCTTTTACTCCATAAAAATTCATCCTCTTTCTGCCAGATCCTTATCACAGCAAAACTTGTCACCTAACACAACTGCCAACCTCATACCATTTGCATCAGTTCAGGAGGTCAACAATGGGTTCGTGCCTAGACCATCTTCACAACAAAACTTCTAGGATGGTTATCCTATAGGAGGCCATCAAATACATGCACCATGCTCTGATCTATATTTATGGATAATATTCAAAGTCGATCGATAGGGTAGGTTTATCCTCTGATCCACTAAAATCTCCTGAAGTTACCGATATACCTGACCATGCATCCGATCCGTCATTTCCAACCCAGATCAAAATATCACTACCCGGAGTCCATGTAGGATCATCTATATGAGATTGGATCAAGGCAGAAATATCTGGTGATGATATGGGAGTACCCCATCCTCCACTTGGTACAGAGTTCCAGTCGACAACAATTTCATCTAGACCAGATTCTAGCGAATTAAACGATGTAGAATTGGTCGGCGGAGAGGTGTCATGGTCCGGATATGTCATCAGATCCACATTTACGTTAGAACCACTGACAGTAGTGACCACAAGGTCAAGCGTAGCATTGGTGATCGTCGCTCCTTGTGGGATATCTAGATTTTGGAAATTTAGGAATAAATGAATTGAATTATTAAATGATGTTCCTAATGTCAATGTAGTATCGGTGCTATTGAATGCAGTACCACCGAGTAGGGAAGTGTCGTTAGTTCCGCTACCTACAACTACTGCAATAGTGTCACTGATCAACTCAGGTGGAGTCTCTGTTGGAATTGTGATGACCTCTTCTAACTCTGAGTCAGGCGCAGAGATCAATATCCGTTTACTTTGCTGGCCAAACAGGCAAATCCGATATCCCGTATCACCCCCAGAAGTCGCTGATGGATCACGAGGTATCTCTACGATATACGCCTGATCAGAACCCACCAATACAGCATCGAGATCTATTTGACCATCAAGGATCGTCGGAACATCCGTTATCACAGTCGTTCCATCTACACAATTCGCAATAGGTGACCCATCTCCTTCTAAGAGTGTATCGATATCATTTCCATCTATCAACCACTGTTCGATACCACTATGGATAGCACGAACACCATTCCATCTTGAAGCATTACGAGATTTTGAGAACGCCACACTAGGATTGATCGCGAGTATAGTTGCAGCCGCAAGTATACTGATCAGACCCACCGTCACAAGGATCTCGATCAGTGTAAAAGCATCGTATGATCTTTTCATGGTTCATTATAACTAAATCGTAAAAGAATCCAACCTCGCATTGTTTGACATATATTCTATTTAGGGTTCCGCAAAGCGAGACTGAAACCCATAAGAGTTCTCAAATAACAAAGATACCCTGACCTTATAGTCGAAGGACTTTTTGACCGTAAGAGCCAAAAACTTATATTTTCGTATATAATCATCATCAAGGTATAGAAAAGAAAATCACATTGAACATAATGACTCTTTTTTCAAATTAAGATATCAACATAAACCTTATCAATCATATTAATAGAGGTACCCCAGGCCTTGACAGTCCAGAAACTGAACCAGAAGGAGGTGATGTCCTCCAAGCTATCACTCAGATTCTCTATCCTGAATCAACTTTAACTATCGAGACTTATACTCCCCAGGACATTATCGAATTACTTTACACATTTCTGGCAAAGAATAACTCATTAGTAGAACCACCAATATCACCCTCTCATGATGCAATTATACTTGCTCAGGTAGTAGCAAAGGAGATTAGAATATATACAGAAACACATGAAAATAACGAGGATGATCTAGATGATTCACTTGAAGAGATGATCTCTGAAGCTCTTTTCTTTTGTATTATCATGGAAAGAAATATGTATGGGGGTGAAAGATCAGCTCTTAATTTCGTTGAACTGTTCCTGAGACACTCAAGCTCGTTTTTAGACATTCATAAGCTGATCAACAGTGCAATGGATCATGACATTTCACTTGGTTGGTGGATCATGAGCCTGCTTTACAGTACAGAACAAATATTCTCTGTGGGAACTAGCACTTTAAAAAGAAGACCACAAAGTGATTATCATTATCGAAACAAAAAAAACCTCATAGATCCAATTGTAGAAAATCATATACTGAGAATTTACTATTTTCACACGGTTCCTATACATTGGTTAGATCATCTTCTAGGTGTCCGATTATGTGCCTTTACTGATATTGAAGATTTCCATGTTTATAGATTAAGTAACCATCAGACTCTCGATAAACTCAAAAAGCGAATAATCGAGTATGTGACGTTTCTGACGAGCAATCAACATGAACGAACACTGGAGAGGACAAAAAGTATCTTGAAAATATTAGAGATGTTGCAAGAACACCTTCCCGCTAACTTATAGCACTTACATATAAGTTAGCTGAGTGGGCCATTGGGCATATAAACATCCATGATTGGAATCATACTATATCGTGTACCTTCAAGAATTTTTAGAAAATGATCAACTACAAATTTATAAAATGTAATTTTTTCTTCAGGGAATTTTTGGGTTGGGAGAGGACAATTTTTAAGATGTGCTTGTAATGAAGATAGGAATGATACTAAGAACTCCTTCGATGGATTGAATGGCACTAAAGAAGTAGTAGGCTCGTTACCTGGGGTTTGTGTGTTTGCTGAGAACCGCAGATCTGCGGTGTTGATACTGGTGCTATAAGCATTCACAAATACATAAAGTGATTTTATGAGTTTGTCTAGATAACGGATATCGCCAAAGAGAAACATAGAATATATAAGAAATGATTCTCGGGCTTTTGTCATACGATGGCGATATACTAAAGCATCAATTATATGTCCATCAATTTCAGATAAGAAATATTCACCATCAGTGAAATTTTCCTGCAGGGGTGGAATTATAGCGACATCTAAATCAAAACGCATTGCATTTTCGATGAGTTCAGTTTTTTGCATATCGTTCAACCTATCATTGTTTGTAACCAGGAATGTTCCCAAAAATCTGTTCTGTAACGAAATCATAAGATCCATACTTAACGGTATGGAGCTTAATTGATATAACTGAAATCCATCTACTGGCTTGATACATTCCAGTGAATTCATCCATACATTCCAATAGCTACCATTTTTCTGACCATCAGGGGTAAACATGCGACTAAATGCTTCCATACCCTCTGTTTCTACTGCATATAGATAACCAACAGCAGGATCTATCTTTACCAACTCATCAAACAGAATTAAACTAACAGGATATCCCAAGCCCTCCATATTTGCTTGAAAACTCTTCATTAAAGTAAATAAGCAAGAAGGAGTTTCATCTGTTGATGTGTATCTACTCACAGCCGCTTCTAGAATATTGCATATTATGAAATTTGTTAGCGTAATGCTCTGTACGATAAGTTCATGAGCAGTGTATGGCCAAACAGATTCATTACTTCTTGCTAATCGGTGTGCAAGATTCATGATTTCTTGAATAGACAATTCTTCCTGTGTTACCTCATAGACTTTTTCTTTGGGAATGCGAAAATTATCACTATCAGAATTCCAGATAGCTGTTTCTAGAGGTGTCTTTTCAGTGACTTCAGAGAACCTATCAATATCCAGAACAGCTGCCAAGATATGTTCTGGGATCAGTACTGAGAACCCCATATTTGGGGATTGTGCTAATTCTGCTGCTCTAGCTTTCCCAAGGAGTGTTTTCTGGTTCACACGGATCTCGTGACTGTCATATCCCACACCTACCTGATTATGCATAACCTATAGTATTTTAATTTTAGACTCAATTTTCTATACTACTACTAGACCCAAACTTTTATCTAATATACAATTCATAACGATATAATGATCATTCTCTATGATGGATATTAATGAATTGATTACTAGAACAGAATATACTGTCCTCACATTACCAGAATTCGAAGACACACTTCGGAGTGTATCTTCTGATATCCCACATGATCTGCTTGGGAGCATGAAAATAAAGACTTTTGCCCAGAATCTATATCAATCTATGATGAAGGTCGAGATCGAACCAGGTTGGATGCATACAGGTGTAGCTGCGATCCAAGTCGGAGTTCCATTAAACATCTTTTTAGCCTATGACGGAAATCGTGATGAGTATATCCCCTATATCAATCCTGAAGTTGAACTACTGGGAGGAAGAACTGATGATAAGGATGAGGCGTGCCTTAGTATTCCAAATATAGTAGGCAAGGTAAGACGTACCAAAAGAGTTCGTATCAAATATTTCGATCTTGATGGCGAACTTCAAAGGAAAAAGTTGAGTGGCTGGAATGCAAGAGTTGTACAACATGAGTTCGATCATTTGCGAGGAATACTCTTCACGGATAAACTGATCGAAGATTGAAAGATAACGTATGGGAAATGAAAGTTTCGGAGAGATCCGTAAGAAACAGGTTCGAAAGATCATTGCTCAATTCATTTTTGGACTAACTATCCTATTTGCTGTCGGGAGTTTTGCTTATAGAGCTACGCAAGATACACAATCGACCACTTCGACTACAGATACCTCCCAGAAAGATCCTGAACCCTCAGATGATAGTTTTGACTTAGTTTCTTCACAGGTATGCCTAGGAGAACTTCCTCCCGATCTGACAGATCTCCTTGAGAGGGAATTAAGCAATACACAACAACTCACTTCTGACGATAATTCTTGTACACTTATATTATCGTCAGGGATCGTGGATAGTAATCGATACAATTCCTTGTATCACAGGGTATACACTCTAGTATCCAGGGCTGACCAACCCATCCTGAACGTGACATGGGCTGACCTCAAGGATGGATTGAATAGAGGTAGCATAGACAAGTACAAGATCTATCTCACGGATGAAGCTTCATTTTTCATAGATGCAATGTATGGTACATCTACACGAGGTCTATCTAAAAATGTAACTGAACTGATAGACACAGTGCTCAATGATCCCAATACCTTGGCGATCTTGCCCATCGAGGAGCTACTACCCAAAGTCAAGAGTGTAGCTATCGATGGTATTACGCCATTTTCAGATGACCTATATGTATTCACATACCCTCTTTCTGGAACTATCTGGTCAACGATCCCAGATCAAGAACAACAGGATCTATATATCAAAGTAGAGGGTTTAGTCGAAGAATACTTTGGCTCTAACTCATATGATCAGGAGAATGTTCGGAGTATCCTCCTTACGGGTAGGTCAGCTATTGGCAGTAGATCGTTATTTTCTAGTGAAAATTCGACTACTGATAATCTCTTCTCTAACATCACCACTATGATAAAGGATGCGGATATTTCTATCCTAAACAATGAGAGTTCTTTCATTGAGAATTGCTCACAGTCACCTGAAACAAGGATCCTTTGTAGCCTACCTATAGAGCAATCACTTATCTCTGATATTGGCTTTGATATAGTGGGCGTGTCTGGACAGAGTGTACTTGATGTCGGTAGACCTGCATTTGAAAGCACTCTTTCGGGGTATCTAGAACAAGACTTAGGCTACTACGGTGGAGGTATGGATCGTGAAGAAGCAAAAATAGGTGTCACAATAGAACAAGATAAGCTGAAAATGTTCCTCACAGGTTTTTCATTAGTAACCCCTACAAGATATCTTTCAACAGATAGATCATCAGGAACCTTAGCACCAGACAAGGTAGCAGGGGATGGGTACTATCTATCCGAAACTCTGTTAGATCGTCCACAAGATGAGATCCAGATAGTGGATATGCAATGGGGATCAGATATTTCAAGCACGATCTCTGAGCAGGAGAAAAATTATGCTTTAAGACTTGTCGGTGCTGGTGCTGATCTGGTTTTTGGAACTAACTCAATTATTGTAAAACCTATGGAGTACATCGACAGTGTACCGGTATTTTATGGTTTAGGAGATTTTGCTTACCCACCGGACAAAGGGGTAGAGGGGAGATCTATCATGGTCAGATTATACCTATACAATGGGCAATTTCTAACTTACGAACTTATCCCCACTACTATTGATGACTCAGGTATCATAGATATTGATATGGACAGCTACGGCGAAATATTGAATACTGTATATGAGAATACCAACTTCTAGATCAAGTTATTAAAAAACAATGAGGAAATTAACCGTACTTTTTTTCACAATCATTCTGTTATCGAGCTTTTCTTCACCTATCTTTTCACAAAATGATGAGGATAGTGCAGGATTACAAGAATTACTACTACTACTGATCCCTGAAGAAACAGATAATCCCAACTATGCACTTACTTTCACAGATCCCACTGATAAGGGTGTTTTCTTGAGTATAGATGGTGCAGAGGAGAAGGAGATCAGATCACCATACGAATTACCTTCGCTTGGTATAGGAGATCATACGCTCAGAGTTCGTTTCACCGATGATACAGATACAGAAAGAACCTATGAGGATACTATAGTGATCCTCCCTCGACCGCCTCAGATCGACACACCAACGGTTGAGGACAATGCTCTGATCGTCACTGGTACCGGTTTACCTGCTTCGAAATTAAATCTATTTGTATCAGGTGCAGACAGATCTTTTAGAGAATCAGTAAAGGTAACTGATCAAGGAGATTGGGAAGCAACGATAGAGGGAGATTTCTCAACAGGCATCTACAATGCAGTCGGTTATGTTTCCAAAAATGGTTACGGTAGCGACCTGTCCGAACCGGTTACCTTTTCATTGGAAACATCTATCACAGAAGAAAAAGTCGATGAGCCAACCACACCGATCTTCTTTAGTTTTTCGTCGATCACAACGAGCAATATCAAGGATGTTCTTTTGGAGAACCGAGATCTGATGATAGTAGGTGGGGGGATCTTTCTGATCGCACTTATCCTAGGAGTACTTCTATCTCGAATTATCTTCTTTAGAAGTGAGAGGAAGATAGAGAGTACATTTAAAGCCGTCCTACAAGGAAAGAAGAGGGAGCCTATCAAAGATATCTTAAAGCTCGACAAAGAACACAAAGAAGACTCTGATAATGAAAAAGCAGAAGCGACTGCACAACAAGCCCCAGATCAACAATCAGACGAAGAAGCAGATGTAGATACTTCCGAAACGAAAGCCTCAGACGATGGAGATCAGGGATCCGACGATAATGACGACACATCAGACAATGATCCAGACAAAGACGAGACATCAGATGCATCCACAGATGGATCCTCAGAAGACAGATCTAGCGGATCTGACACAACCACAGCAGATGAGGCCATATCAGACGAAGATGATACAACCGACCAAACTGTAGACAAACCGTCTGAAACGGCAGAGGACACTCTCTCAGATCCATCATCTACAGATGATGGGACAGATGAAAACTCAACACAGGATGGCTCATCTGAGGACCCTACACTTACAAATTCGGAGGCTTCAAACCCAGACCCTGCTACAGCTTCAACTACCCCAGCAAGCAATGAAAAAGAGGAAGAGGGACAGAAAGAGGCAGATAAAAAGCCCTCTTTCCTTGATAAATTAAAAAGTATGACCTTAATAGGTAAGAAGAAAACCAATAATGCAAATGATCCACAAGTAATACCGGTACCATCAGAAACAACACGAGAAGGAGAGGAGGGCGGATTAGGGGATATCTCAGAACCTGATGACCCTGGAGGGATCACAGGATTACCTGAAGACTTACAAGAACCTGCTAGTAGTAAACCTACAGTAAAGGTATCCAAAAGTGCCGGACTGGATCCATATGAAGATGTAGAACCCGCAGGAGATGAGATCCCTGTCTATGAAACAGAAGTCGAGACTCAAGCTTCTGAAGCCTCCGGTGATGGGTCTGAAGACACTTCTGAGGTAAATGAAACAGAAAGCGACCAGAATGATACCAATGATGAGCCTGTATCAGCTGATAGTGATGCTGAGATCGACTCGGATACAGATCCAAGCACAGAAAACGATAGCCCGGATACAGTAAAAGAGGTTTCTGCTGAAGAATTCCTTGAGAAATTCAAAACCGCAGACCCAGATCCCGATGGTCTTGACCAAGTGGTTCCAGCAGATGAAACTTCCGGATCAGATAATGTACAGATGTCTCCAACTGAAGGTGAGGGCTCAGAAGATGAGGATACTCAACTATCTACTGGTGATGGATCAGAAGATCACGGAAACGATGAAACAGCTGCACAAACTCAAGAAGCTAGACCTAGTATGACAGAGAAGTTAGGTGCAGTAGGGATATATACTCCTGAAGAGGAAACTGAAAAGAAGCCTAAAAAGCAAGTGATCAAAGAGGAGGAGGAAGAAGATGTACCAAGAAAAACCGGTACAAAGAAAAAAGCCAAAAAGAAAACATCCTCCAGATCAAAAACCTCCACAAAAAAAAGTAGATCTACCAAGAAGAGTAAGACCACTCGTTCAACGGCAAAAAAAAACGAAAAAAGTGAAGTAAAAGAATACGAGAGTAAGAATAGGTTCCAAGAGGTCAAAGATCTGAAAACAAAGCCACTTGGTAGGATAAAGCGTATCACTCCGACAACACCAACCAAAAAGAAAACTTCTAAAGGGAGCGCCACCCCTAAGACCAAGAAGAAGAGAAACATTACGATCAGCCTAACGAGCAAGAAAAAATAAGCTTCTTTTCTGTTCCTATAAAATATTTTTCCTATTATCAGTATTGTTCTTGCGTATCTAGGATCTGTGATGAAGCCGCTCTCGCGACCTTACGGTCGGGAATTTATGTCCGAGGAGTAAAATTTCTGGAACTTGTGGGATCTGCTTCGTGGAAAAGGTTCTACTCAGAGAATTTCCATTCAACTATGTTTGCATAACGCTTATAAGGGAAGTCTGCATCATTCAGATCGACGCCAGTTACGCGCTGATGGATAATATATGTGTATGAGGGTTCATAAAGCACTAATGCCGGTATTTCATTTGTAATAAATCTGTATATCTGTCGATAATCCTCACTCCTAACAGCTCGATCGCTTTCTAATCGAGCCCTTTCCAGTAATACATCTACACGATTGTACTCATATCCGGCAATATTGAGATCAGGATAGTTCTTCTTTGTAGAATGCCACAAGTTATATTGATCGGGATCAGCAGTTATTTCGAGTTCGATCAGGAGCAACTCAAAATTTCGTGTAGCTAATACTTCATTTATCAGGGAATCATACCCAACCCCAGTACTTATTATTGTCACTCCAACCTTCTTTAACATTTCCGTTATCATTTCTGCGATCATGCGATTTGTATCATTATCCAGATACACAATACTTAGTGTCAGAGGTTCACCGTCTGAATTTTGATACAAACCTGTTTCTTCATCCAACACATATCCTCCTGCAACAAGTTGTTCTGCAGATTTTTCAGTAGAATAAGGGTAAGGATTCTCAGTAGATTTATAGGCCCATGAATCCTCACTCAATGGAGTATCTGAGACCTTATACGCTTCTGGGATATTCTCAACGATCTGCTCCCTATCTATCGCCTCCACAATCGCTGTACGCAATTCCAAACTTTGTAATTTACTATTTCTTAGATTGAAATATAGCATCTTCTTGCGTTGATCAATGGGTATAGTATTTATTTTGAATTTTGGATACTGTCCTCCTAATGATGAGCGAAAATCATCTACATTCGATACTGCATCAAGCAGATTGTTTTTAAACGCTGTCAAAAGAGACTTTTCATCTGTAAAGTAGATCAACCTTAGATCCTTGATATTTGGTTTCAAAGGATACATTTCCCAACTACTGAGATCTATCGTGTCTGAATGCAATGATCGGATAAAATACGGTCCAGATCCGATCGGCAATGTGGCTCTCCCAAGATCATACATATCACGATCATTCACATTACTTATGATATGTTCAGGAAGTATGAACACGGATAAAGACTCATACACAGAACTGACTATCTCCTCAAAGTGTATGACTATCGAATGATCGCTTTCAGAGGTGACATCTACACCTGATAGACCGAAACCAAACGTGTCCTGACCTTGATCAGATAGTTTTATCGCTTTTTTAATGGTATATTCAACATCCTGAGCTGTCACTTCCTCACCATCATGCCAATACATATCTTCACGAAGCAAGAACCGTATACCCCTACCATCTTCTGTAAGATCCCACTCATAGGCTAATGCTGGCAAGGGTTCTCCTTGGTCATCTATCTCGATCAAACGGGTATAAACGAGTTCGAAGAGAGCTCTATCTATATCGCTACCAGTTACAAACATAGGGTTGAAAGTAGAGATAGACCCAACCATACCCTCGGTGAATACATCTGATCGCTGTTTACTCATCACTGAAAAGAAAAATGGGCTTGAGAATTGAGAAACCAAGAGGATAGAGATCAGACCAGACAAAATGATAAATCCCAAGGGTCTAGTCTTGATATGTAATAACCTAAGTTTGTCCGGATATGACCAGAAGAACTCTCGTAAAGTTGAAAATATTTGAGACTTCATTATTTGAGTAATGAATTATTGACCAAATTTTACTATGAGGAATGATAGAACAGCAAAAACAACGCCTAATATAATGGTTGTGTAGTACATGAATCTCTCCAATCCACGCTTAGTTCTAAAGGTTTCTCCACCTCCACCTCCGAACATTCCACTTAAACCTTCATCTCCACTCTGAAGAAGTATACTGATAACAAGTCCTATAACAACAATAACCTCAGAGATCATTAAAACTTGTGATACTGTATCCATTTTTGGAACCAATATTTATATTAATCTTTCAGCTTAAGGAACAGCATATACATAAGCGCACTCAAAGCTGAGAACGTGCCGATTGTAGCATATTTTGACATTCCAATGGGGTTGATCGTAATAACTGTAAGATCTACCTCAGAAAAGTTCAACTCCTTTATCGAAAACCCTGGTAAACTAAGCTCCATTAGATATAAAAACCCCGCAGAAAGTAAACACATCACAACAACCCTTGGAAGAAATGCCTTATCTATAGCAAAAAAGGTCAGGATATTCTCATGAAGTATCAATGCGATCGCATGACCGATAATTAGGGCTGAAAGATACAATTTATCACTTGGTATCGACATACCACCAAAAAACATAAAGATCACCGGTAAAAAGGTCGCTGAGATAAGGAGTTTGTAGAGTGTTTTCTTAAGATCCATTAAATGTACTGCTAATTCCCTGATATAGTGTTAACTTGCGAATATCACCTAGTTAAAATATACTAAATAGAATTGGATATATCAATTCTATCAACACTGCCCATGACAAAACATCCATTAACAAAGATAATTGCAACGATAGGTCCAGCTTCATGGGATGATGAAGTGTTGCTTGATATGATACGAGAAGGATTGGTAGTTGCAAGGATAAATGCATCTTTTGCTGATTTTGAGGAGTTAGATCGTGTTTCCACCCAATTACGTCGACTCTCTCCTAGAACTGCTATCATGCTGGATACCAAGGGTCATAAGATCCGTGTCACAGGCTTTGAAAAAGAGATCACTCTAGAAACCGGCCAACAGATCTCTCTGATACCCTCCGAATCCCGCACAAGAAAAGATTATATTAAGATCACATATCAATCATTACATAAAGATATTGTCAGAGGTACAAAGATACTGATCGACGATGGTAACATAGTACTCATAGCTAGGGACATAGATGGAGATAAGGTCGTATGTGAGATCCTTGCTGGAGGGATACTAAAAACTAGAAAGACTGTTAATGTACCCGGAGTCCACCTGAATTTCCCCAAATTGAGCCAGAAAGATCAAGACGATATAAGATTTGCAGTCGAAAACAAATTCGATCTAATTTCTGCATCATTTATTCGCAATACTGAAGATGTCCAGTTGGTAAGAGAGATAATGAAAGATTCGGATGCAAAACTCATAGCCAAGATCGAAGATGTCGAAGGTGTCGAGAATTTCGATTCCATCCTGGAGGTGGTTGATGCGATCATGGTGGCCCGTGGTGACTTGGGGGTAGAATTACCTCCTGAAAAGATACCAATCTTACAGAAGCAATTCATCTACAAGTGTAGGATGAAAGGTAAACCTGTCATAGTTGCAACACAAATGCTCGAATCAATGAGAGAGAATCTTCGTCCGACCAGAGCAGAGGTTAGTGATGTCGCAAATGCAATAATGGATGGAACTGATGCTATCATGCTATCTGCTGAATCCTCTACGGGCAAACATCCAGTAGAATCTGTAAAAATGATGGCTACAATAGCTACTGAAGTAGAGCAGTATATGTCTCCCCAAGTTGTGACAGGTCAAACAGCCGCATCAGTAGAGACAGATACTCTCTGTAGACATGTAGATCAACTATCAAATGAATTGAAGATCGCAGGTGTGATAGTTATATCTCAAACAGGAAAGACTATCTCCTCACTTACGCGACATCGACTTAACATCCCGATCTGGAGTATTAGTAGCAATCCGATCCTCATACGACAGCAACAATTATATCGTGGTGTGACAGGTTATTACATTCAAGATTTTAAAAAGAACAGGGATGACTTGATCCAACAAGCCATCGATATCGTTTTTGGAAATGGGCATCTTGAGTTAACAGATAAGGTGATCGTAATAAGTGGAAGCACAGTGGGGCGAAAGAAAACCAATACCATCCTTGAGATAGTGTCAGTTTCCGATATTCTTGACCTCTAGAACTATATTGATAATTTCATTATAATAGCCCGAAAGGGTGATGTAGCCAAGCTGGTTAAGGCAGGAGTCTGCAAAACTCCCATGCGCGGGTTCGAATCCCGCCATCACCTCCAATATACTCTTTAGATCAGATCATTCTTACACGGAATTCCAAGAATTATTTGAATACTGGGTAAGTAATAGTAGAATGTAATGAATATGCCGGGGTGGTGGAATAGGCAGACACGCGGGACTTAAAATCCCGTGCCAGCAATGGCGTGCGGGTTCAATTCCCGCCCTCGGCACATGATCTACACTCTCTGATAAACATTTACTCTGAAAACCGGCTTTTTGAGCCTTTAGGTTAAAGCATCAATGCACTCCCTATAATCACTTACCGTAATATCTGCCATATCCCATACAAAAGAATCATTCCAGCCAGGGTTATGTATCCCTACAGTGTAAAGACCCGCCGACTTAGCAGATCTAATGCCATTCTTCGAATCCTCAAAAGCAATGATCTCATCTACCGGTAAGTGAAAATGGCTTATAACTGTATTGTATGGAAGTGGACTTGGCTTTGACTCCGGAACATCCCTAGCAGCAATTATGAACTCAAAATTATCGTACAATTTATAGTATTTCATCAGCTTCTCCATAAATTCCCTGGTTGATGCTGAAGCTATCGCCAAATGATAGCTTCTCTTCTTAAGGATCTGAAGGAAATCTTGAGCTCCTGGTACAACCCTGGAAAATGTCTCCGGAGGTTCTTGTAATGCTTGGCGTTTGTATTTGTGATATTCAGTACGCAATGTATCAAAATCAAATTCATCAACTCGGTCAGGAACAAGATGGCTCAATACATTTCGAAATCCCTCTCTTGCCTCTCTTCCTGCCATAGATTGACGATAGAATTCCAGATCAGGCTTCTTATGTACAAATTTCATAGTAACCTTACAGATACAGTAGAAATTCAATGACTCCAGGTTTACTAAGGTTCCATCAAAATCAAAAATACACAGTTTTGAACCGGATAATTTTTGCGTAAGTGGGTAGAGATGATCAGGGATCATAGCGATCAGTATGGATCATCAAAGTTATCAGGGTCATCATTTCCACAACGAGGACATTTTGTTAGTGGCTTTTGACCTTCATAAACATATTCGCATTTTAGACATTTCCATGAGTTCCACTTTACATCCAGATCCTCGGGATACAATTTATCTGTGAGAATGTCGTCTGATATTGGATCCATAACCGAGGCGGATCGCTTATCTGTTGGTGTGGGTGGTGTGGAAGGTGTTGTACCTGGTGGTGTGGAGGATGTTGTATCTGGTGGTGTGGAGGGTGTTGTACCTGGTGGTGTGGAGGGTGTGGGAGCGTTTATTGTAGCTGTTGTAGGATCTGTTATTGTAGTTGTCGTTGTAGGCACCGGAATTGAAGGATCAACGCTATATGTGGTTGTTGGATTTTGCTGATCGCTCAAGGGGATCTTAACTTGAGGTGCCGATCGTTCTACAAATGAGTTTGGCACTGCGGATGGTGATACTACGCCGGATCCCAAAGTAGTTGGTGTTTGATCTGTTTGACCTGGTACTTGACCAGTTACCTGTCCGACCGTTTGTCCGACCGTTTGTCCGTCCGCTTGTCCGAATAGTTGGGCTGATGGAGGTGTTTGAGTAGGGTTTGATGATTGAGAGGTTGGATCAGGCGTTGGGGTTGAGGTCAGAGTTGCAGGATTGATTGTAGTTGGTGAATTGTTAACATTTTGTAGACTCTGTAGGTTTTGTTGGTCAGTTGGTATTTGTGCAGTATTCTGTGGTGGTTGTTGTGGAGTCTGGATAGCTGGATTGATATGGGGATCCTGAGTTGTTAGAGTCGGATCAGATGTCGTAGATGATGGATCTGATGCCCCTACTGGGAGATCTTGACCTGGTGTTGATGGAGAGGTTGAATTCTGATCCGAATTTTGATTCATATCATTATTTGGGATCAAGATAACCTCCTTTCTTGATCATAGATAAAAGTAGTTCCATTGTCTGCCCCTCATTTAGAGGAGAAGTATCAATGACAATATCATTATACTTTTCTGGCTTACTATAATCAATTCCATATAGATCCTTATATCTGCTCTTATCTAAAAAATATCGGTCTCTCAACGATATCTCTGTATTTTTGTATATATTTGAGTATTTTGGTAAACGCATAGAAAGATCTATTCGCCCTTGTTTATGCAATGTTCTACGAACCCGAGTATGCAATGAAGCATTTAACCAGATCCTAACTGTACACGGGATCTGCATATTTGTTGCTACAGCGGCAAATACCTTGCTATCTATAAGAACGTCATGCCATGAACTAGCTCTCAGCAATTTTGAATCTACTGCCTGGTCGATAACCTCTCTATTCTCCTGAAACTCCTTCGATATCAAAAAATCTCTTATATCAGTATACCCGTAATCCTCGGCATATTTTCGCAAAAAACTCCCTCCATACACATAATGCAACCCATAGTTCCTCGCTAGCATTTTCGCGATAGTCGATGACCCTGATCCACCTGGTCCTCCAACCACTATCAATAGACCCATGTCTCGTGGTCGCCTTAGTTGCAGTGCTGTCATTTAAAGAGTTATAGTAAGAAATGAATGTTAATTCAGTATGCCTGATATATACATAGTAACCTAATTAGCAACTTCAGTCGAACTGTACAATGCCCAAAACAATAAAGAAAAAAAATCAGAAAGCTAAAGCCCATTCCCCAAATCGCACACTAGTAACCTTCTTTTTCTTGATGCTTATTTTTGGAGCTATCATGATCTTTGATGCAAGTGTATATCAAGCTGATCAGCCACCATTCAATGACCCGTACCATTTTCTCAAACTTCATCTGTTCTTTCTAATTGTGGCAAGTCTACCAGCTACATTTATCTATTTGGTTGATTACAGAAAATTAACAAAATTTATCGTTCCTGTGTTTCTTCTCTCAATTTTCTTGTTATTTGTTGTTCTTTTTGCCCAGGACGTCAATGGCTCAAAGCGCTGGTTAAGATTAGGCTCAGATTATTTAGTGATCCAACCAGCTGAGATTATGAAACCTGTTTTCATAATGTATCTTTCTACATGGTTGATAAAGGAACGAAAGAAATTCGACACCTTTTCCGAGGCTTTAAGAGTTGGGTTTGTTCAGAAATTGATAGGTTTTATCGCAACTCTTAGTTTAGTGCTATTTCTGATCTTATTAGAACCAGATCTTGGAACTACACTGATCATTGGCTTCACAGCATTAGCGATCTTTCTTGCATCGGGTACTGATGTCGCTCATCTGGTAGGTTCTGCTGGTATCGCGGCAGTCATGGGTTTGATCGCGATCATCGCTGCCGTGATAGCACCATACCGCCTCAGCAGGGTACAAACATACCTCAAACTACTATTCTCAGGCGAAGTGATCGACCCACAAGGTGCTGGTTATCAGATACAGCAGATATTAATAGGTATCGGATCAGCCGGATTTTGGGGGAAAGGCTTTGGACAATCACGTCAACGTTTTGGTTACTTAGTTGAGAATACCGCGTTTACAGATTCAATATTTGCTGTCATATTAGAAGAACTGGGAATGTTTGGAGGGATCTTGTTCGTTGTGGCATGGATGATATTTCTGACAGCAGGATTACGAGTCGCACGGCAAGCACCTGATAGAGTAGGGAGGCTTATGGCAACAGGTCTAACTGTATGGCTATCAGCACAAGCTTTCTTTAATATGGGCGCAAATGTCGGATTGATACCTCTAACTGGTATACCACTACCATTCTTTACATATGGAGGATCAAGTACAATAGCTGCCATATGCGGATTCGCTCTATTGCTTAATATCAGTAGATTTACAATCATTGAACAGAAAAAGACTTAAAGAAAAGATCTTGTTCACAGGAGGAGGATCTGGGGGACATGTTTCTGCTGCTACAGCCATCATTAGTGGTATACGATCACAGTATGAAATGAACTTAGACCAGATCCTATATATCGGCAGTGATCTCACAATGGAGGGTGAAAGTGATGGTAAAACCAAAGGTAAAAGCCACGAAGAGAAGATTCTGTCGACAACAGATATCCCATATAGATCTATAAGGGCAGGAAAACTACAAAGATATCTGTCTTTTCGCTCATTCAAACTACTTTTCGGTATATTGGGCGGTTTTATTGACTCATGGAAAGTAATTTCGGAATTTCAACCAGATAGGGTGGTCTCCACGGGAGGTTATGTGACTGTTCCTATATGTATAGTCGCAAAGATCCGTGGCATACCTGTATATATACATGAACAAACCGCTGTGGTTGGTTTGACCAATAAGATCGTTGGGAAATTTGCAAAAAGAATATACATTTCATTTATCTCATCTGCATCATTTTTCCCAAGAGAGAGAACTCTACATACAGGTAATGCTGTTAGACCAGAGATATTCAACACAACGGGAGAGGGTCCTGCACAGCAAGCGATCAGAAAAATGTTACCTAACTCCAAAAAATACCCAATAGTTCTAATAGCAGGTGGTGGACAGGGTTCTCATCTGCTAAATATCACTGTCAGACAGATGCTTACCTATTTAACTGAGGAATTTCAAGTAGTTCTCCAAACAGGAGACAACCAGGTTCATAAAGATCATGAGATCCTTTGGAAAGATCGCTTAAAGTTACCTGCTGATAAACAGGATCGGTTTTTTCCAGTTAAGTTCATTACTGCTGAAGAAATTGGTAAT
Source organism: Candidatus Nomurabacteria bacterium (assembly GCA_020632395.1). Lineage (NCBI taxonomy): Bacteria > Candidatus Nomuraibacteriota > Candidatus Nomurabacteria bacterium. Next base: position 256,459 of record JACKFQ010000001.1, read on the forward strand.
GTGTTTTCGAATACAAATATATTTGTAGGTAGGAGTGGCGCAAATTTCACCTACGAAATGGGTGTCCTCCAAATTCCCTCCATATTGATACCAATTCCTTGGGTGACACACAACGAACAGATGAGGAACGCACAAGCACTTGAAGAAACAGGTCTTGCAAGGATCATTCCCGAGGGCGAATTAACAGCTGAAAGGTTGTTCAATGAGCTACGAAGGCTCAGTTCTATCATAAACAAAGGCACACTAAAGATCGATGAAGAAAAATTACACACCTCATTTCCTATAAATGCTGTATCAACGATCATAAATGACCTTACCCTGAATTCAGAACCAGTTTTATGAACACCGCTTAGCACTCTTGACACACCTCTGCTAATCAGTGTACCATCAAATGCTTATTTATCTTAATTTCAATGCACTATGGTTTGTCAAAACTGTGGCTTAAGACCGGCAACAACTCAAATAACAACATCTCGTAATGGACAGGAGCAAACTATCCAATTGTGCTCTGCTTGTGCTTCGCAACTCCAGAGGGGTGGGATGTACGAGGGTTTCTTTGGGGACGGATCCTCTCCTGACAGATCTACAGGTGAACAGGTTGATATAACGCAATTCTTCTCCGAACGTGCAAAAGATGCAATACAATTAGCAGCAAATGAGGCTATCGAAAATGGGAATCGAAATATTGATACTGAGCATCTACTTCTAGCGATAATCCAGAGTGATGAGGTTGTAGGAAGGATCCTAAAGGAATTGAAGGTGGACAAAGGAATGCTCATGGACCAACTGAGATCACAATTTTCTATGGGTGAAGGCTCAACAACACCAGGACTCTCACCACGTGCAAAACAAGCCCTTCAATATGCTTTTTCAGAAGCAATGGAATTAGGACATAACTATGTTGGTGGAGAACATATCTTTCTAGGTTTACTGAAAGAGGGTGAAGGTTTAGCTGCACAGATACTTACCAAATCAGGTATCGAGCATGTGACAGCCAGACAAGCAGTGCTCAAGATCGTTGGAGAAGGTGACGTGGAGGGGAAGAAAGCAGCTGAAAAGAGTGAAACTCCGACTTTGGATAAATTCAGTCGAGATCTTACACAATTGGCTAGGATCGGAAAGATCGATCCGGTGATCGGTCGCAGTGATGAGATCACAAGAGTAATTCAGATCCTTTCTCGCAGAAAAAAGAACAATCCAGTACTTATCGGAGAGCCGGGTGTAGGAAAAACTGCAATTGCAGAAGGTCTTGCCTATCGCATCTCAAAAGGCAATGTGCCAGAGATCCTTAAAGATCGTACTATCAAGGAATTGGATGTAGCATCTCTTGTAGCTGGTTCAAAATTCAGAGGAGAATTTGAAGAAAGAGCCAAAAAAATAATTGAAGAATTAAATGCCTCCGCCAGATCCATAATCTTATTCATAGATGAATTGCATACTATCGTAGGATCAGGGGCACAAGAAGGTCAGATGGATCTATCAAACATGCTCAAACCCGCGTTGGCCCGTGGAGAGTTGCAGGTCATAGGAGCAACTACTTTAAATGAGTACAAGAAATATATCGAAAAAGATGCTGCCCTAGAAAGACGTTTCCAACCAGTCCTCGTAAACGAACCAAGTATCGAACAAACAATTGAGATACTTAGGGGATTGAGAGATAAGTATGAAGCGCATCACAAAGTAAAGATCGAACCCGAAGCTTTGGATTCTGCCGCAAACCTTTCATCCAGATACATCAAAGATCGTTTTCTTCCTGACAAAGCGATCGATCTGGTAGATGAAGCTGCAAGCAAGGTTAGACTCACAACATCAACAGAGCCTGAGGAACTTCGCGAGCTGAAAGACGAGATAGAAAAAATGGAGAAGGAGCGTGAGTCTTTAAGTCGAGCTAATAAACATGAGGAAAGTGCGAAAGTAAAGATGCAGATCGAACAGGTCAGATCAGATAAACTACAACCTCTTCTAGAAGAGTGGAATAAAGTAAAAGGCACGGGTACACCAAATGTCACTTCAGATGACATAATTACAGTAGTAGCTGCAATGACAGGAATACCGCTTAATCAACTCCAAGAAGAGGAGAGAGATCGACTGATAAATCTAGAAGATGTACTTCACAAACGAGTTGTCGGCCAAGAAGATGCAGTCAAAGCTGTATCAGAAGCTGTCCGCAGAGCTAGGGTGGGTCTGAAAGATCCAAATAAACCCATAGCTACTTTTCTATTCCTAGGACCAACTGGGGTCGGAAAGACGCTACTGGCAAAAACCCTCGCAGAACAGATATTCGGCGATGAAGATGCGATAGTCCGTATAGATATGAGTGAATATATGGAAAAACATGCAGTTTCGAGAATGATCGGTTCGCCTCCAGGATATGTCGGTTATGAAGAGGGTGGGCAGTTGACAGAAGCCGTTAGGAGAAAGCCTTTTTCTGTAATACTCCTTGATGAGATAGAGAAAGCTCATCCTGATATCTTCAACACACTACTTCAACTTTTTGATGAAGGAAGGCTTACAGATTCTAAAGGTAGGACTGTAGATTTCAAGAATACAATTATCATAGCAACTAGCAATCTAGGATCGGAAAAGATCATGGCATATATGGAATTACAAACAAAAGAGAAAAGCTGGGAATCACTCAAAGAACAGCTTATGGAGGATCTTAAGAAAGCTTTCAAACCAGAATTCTTGAACAGACTAGACGACATCATACTATTCAAGAGTCTCGAACGAACACAACTGATAAATATAGTTAAGATCCTTTTAGAAGAGACAAAACAATTGATGAATGCACAAGATGTGGATATAGAGTTCGATGATACTATAGTGGATCATATCATCGAGCTAGGATACGAGCCTGAGTTTGGTGCAAGACCACTAAAGAGAGTGATACAAAAGGAGATAGAAAATACCCTTGCCAACAAACTCTTAAATGGAGATCTTTCACCAGGTGAAAAGTATATCTTGAAGTACCGAGACACGAAGATCGTGATCACACAAAAGAAAAGCCAAAAGAAATGACCTCATCATTCAGCAACATAAAGTAAGTGAAAACCTGAAAAAGCAGGTTACTTTGCAACTCCTTGATCGGAGAGAGATGTTGTTAGGTTGATTTACTATTTCTCGGCAATGACGAGATTGACCTCAATGCCCTCATCACTTATGCGAGATATCTCTAATTCACTTCCACAAAAAGGACATTCGATGATATCTCCTACCTGATATTCCCTTGTTGTATCAAGGTCTATATCATTCATACATTCTGGGCACGTTACTGTCTTTTTACCATCCATTCTGTAATCCTACTAATTTATGTAGAATAGTAATGTATTATATCATGTAGAAGGACTTGAACTCATATTTTTTTAGAGATGGGAGATATTATGAAAACCTACACTCCAATTACACGAATATTCATCGACGAGTTACCAGTAGTTATCAAACGTGAGGATCTTAATGAAACTGGATCACAAAAAGATCGTGGAGTACCAGTGCAGATCGATCATCACATCAAAGATGGCAAAACCCGATTTGTTATATCAAGTTCAGGAAATTCTGCTATCAGTGCGATCAACAGATTAATAAATACAGAGTATCACCTCACAGTCTTCTTGAGTAAAAATATCAGCACATCTAAACTACTGCGGATCTCCTTAATATTAAAGAAAAACATTACACAAGAAGATACTACTATCCAAAATATCGAACTGAAGTTCACTGAAAGACCCGTATCTGATGCATTCAAATATGCTAATTCATCTGAGAGCGTTTTACTTAGAGGCTCTATAGATCCTTATGCAACGATAGGGTACCAAGCGATCACACATGAACTAGCAGAACAAAGTCCCGGATCAACAGATATATTCATACCCACTTCTAGTGGTACAACTTTGGTAGGAATATTCAACGGTTATGAAGACTTAAAGGATAAAGACCCAAATATTTTGATCCCGAGATTTCATGTGTGCCAAACAACAGCCGTCAACACGATTGCCAGAGATTTTGATACCTCATTTCAACCTACCAAAAATTCAATTGCAGAAAGCATTGTCGATAGGGTGGCTAAACGATATCACCAAGTCAGTGATATAATAAAGAGTACTACAGGTTCTGGATGGGTCTTAACAGATGCTGAGATCAGGAAAGCTGTGCAACTCCAAAAAGATCTTGGTTTAGAATTATCTAATGAATCAGCACTAGCACTTGCAGGGATGTTAAGAGCAATGCGAAGCTCAAAATATAATATGGATCAACCAATAGTATTATCAACAGGAGTGAAATGAGTTTATACGACCCAATCTTTTATATAACTAATGATAGCGAACGAGCCATCGGACTCGAGGAGATTGTAGATCTTCATATACTGGCCATAGACGACAGTTGGCTTGCACGTCAGATACACAACAAGACCCACAAGGTATTTATCCTTGAGCGAGAGATAGGTATTCTTAATCCTATTTTCCGAAATTCCAATAAACTACTTCAAGAACCACTCACACAAGAGTATATTGATCATCATTCGCAAGATATCCGTCAAGGAATGGTGTTTAAGATCGCTCCTAATATTGAAAGAACTGCACAAGCGCTAGGTATACAACTCCTCAATACAACCTCACAACAGAATCAACGTTTCGAAAACAAGATCCCACAACTAGAATTCCTCAAAGAATTAGACAATATCCCACTACCCAAAAGTGAGATCTATCTCTTGGGAGATACTGATCACCAGAAGCTAATTTCTGAATTCTCGGATCCTTACGTCATACAGTTCGATCGAGGACATACAGGGACAGGAACATTATTTATCAGATCTGAAGATGAGCTTGAAGACCTGAAGAGTGCGTTCCCCAAGCGACCAGTAAGGATATCCCAATACATAGAAGGCGAAGCCTGGACACTCAATGCTGTTTCTACAAGATGGGGGACTCATTACGGTGGTTTATCGTATCAGATAACAGGGGTCGAGCCACTCACAAGAGTCTCAGGGGCAACTGTCGGAAACGATTGGAGTAGAGCGCATTCTCTTCCAGATAATACGATCTCCCAGATTGCAATGATCACTAAAAAGGTTGGTGACGGGTTATTTGAAGAAGGGTTTAGAGGTTTATTCGGATTGGACCTGATAGTTGACGACAAAGGGAAAGCATTTCTGATAGAGATAAATGCACGACAGCCAGCCTCTACAGGGATGCACACCAAACTTATGTTAAAAAACCAACAGATACCGTTGCAACTATTACATATCGCTGAATTCTTAGGTTTGACCGATAGTGAGCTGATTCAGTATATGACCGATCGATCAAGACCAGCTCATAGCCTAACCAAACTACAAGACCAGCTAAGCGAGCAGGACCGATCACTTGGTAGGGATATAAATGCGTCACAGTGTATATTGAGAAATAGTGCAAGTGGAAATATTACTATAGCAGGAGATCTAGGCTCAGGGATCTACGATCGAACAGATAGAGATTTATCTGAACAGGCAATTGATGATCGATATAGTATCGATCACTTGGATGAAGACGAGTTCCTCCTCATAACTGCTACTGAAGGAAGGATCGTCACACCTGGTACCGAGTACGCTCGGATCCAAACGTATGGAAGTGTCCTAGATAACAGTGGTAAACTCTTACCAGTACTAGTAGATATTATCAATAAGTTAAAAGGGAGTACCCATGAGGAGGCTACAACTACCTGAACCGGCTTGGAAAGTCGTACAAGGTTATATGAAGCTAAAATTTAACGGTACAGTTGTTCGAACTCCTTACTATCGAAATGTCGAGAGGGTACGTGCAGAACTTCGCTCACTTATTGGTAAAGGTACTCCTGAAGAGATTGTCGAAGATGTCCTTATCTTTTCAAAATTGAGGGGCTTCAATCTCCGTCGAGCAACACCTGACGAGATACGACGCTTCATGGAGAAAGAAGGTATCGGTATAGATTGTTCGGGATTTGTAGCACATGTGTATGACGGATGGCTTAGGGCTGTAAATAAAGGAAGTATAAGATCAAATCTTCTCTGGCCAAAACGCACTCTTTACAGAAAGGTTATAACCATCCTAAGACCTATCGAGAACATCAGCTCAGAACTTCTCACAGGAGAATTGAATTGTACCACTATCGAGATCGAAGACACCCTCCCTGGCGATCTGATAAGATTGAAGGGTGCTAAACAGGGTGATCATGTTGTACTGATAAGTACGGTCACACTTGAGGAAGACGGTACTCCCAGAGAGATCGATTATGTACACTCATCACCACACTATGGTAATGATAATGGTGTAAAGAAAGGAAAGATCAGGATCACAAATCCCGATAGGGGATTAGAGTATCAGGAATGGTTGGAAAAAGACCCCAATGGCCGCTGCATCACAAAAGACGGTTATCTAAGGGAACTTAGCGATAATAGGTTGGTTCGGCCTAATTTTATGGAAAAGATCAAATGGGGACAGTAACCGGATGGATCTTACTATCTTTCTTGCTCACATTCGGATTAGCACCGATCATCATACATATCCTCTATCGATACAGGATCGTACGAAAAACTGATACTGATTTCTCGGCGATAGTAGGAGAACGATATCTTAAAGCAGGTACACCGATCATGGGAGGTCTGATGATGATCATCAGCATCTTGTTACTTACTATCATATTCAATTGGCATGGGAGCACAGTAGTACCGATAGTTGTACTAATAATTTCAGCATTGTTAGGTGGATTTGATGATGTGATGAATATCTACGGTAGGAAGAGAGTTATCAGAACTGTAGATAAGCAGATCAAATTAGCGAAAGTACACAAACATCTTTCCAAAAGGATCTTTTATTGGATCACACTGCCTTGGGCTGCATATAAGAATATCTGGTTTGCACTAGGGTCATACCCAGGAAATGGTATACACGCTGGTGAAAAGATCCTTATACAATTATTTGTGGGTTGCTTAGTTGCTTGGTGGATATTTTTCAGATTAGGATGGAGCGTTCTTTGGATCCCTGTCATTGGAGAATTTGATATAGGCATACTAATGCCTTTGGTAGTAATCGGTCTCGTGATGATCATGACAAATGCAGTCAATATCTCCGATGGTATGGATGGCTTAGCCAGTGGAATGTTGGTACCTAGTTTTATAGCCTATCTCCTCATCGCAATACAGCAGGAACAGCACGAGATAGCGATCCTTTGCGCAATTACGATAGGAGCCTTACTCGCCTATATATACTTCAACATCAAACCAGCACGAGTTGAGATGGGCGATGTCGGAACTCTAGCTTTAGGAGCTTTGCTTGCAACGGTAGCTCTTGCCCTTAGACGAGAATTCTTACTTCCGATAATTGGTGGGCTGTTCTTCATAGAGATCGGCTCCTCATTATTGCAGGGAGTGTATCGCAAGATCGTCGGAAGAAGGCTTTTAAAGATGGCACCACTGCACTTACACTTGCAGGTACGAGGATGGTCAGAAGAAAAGACTGTGATGAGATTTTGGTTGTTCTCAGTGATATTTGCGATTTTAGGTCTCTGGATCTCACAATTCTAAATGACTCACACTGCTTACTAGTCGAACTAAGCCAACAAAGTTCTGTCTGTTATAAGAGCTATCTTATCAGAGATTTTTGATCAATAACCGTTCTTCTTGCACTCCAGATACTCATACGCTCGAGTTGCATAAGCAAGTGGACTCAGAATTAGATCATGTGCGTGGATCATTTTTGTTTCTATCCCACCAAAACCTCTTTTAAATAGTGAGAGGCCATACCAAGGATGATCAACATCCTCAGGATCTACAACTCCCCAGAGATTGAGCTCTTTGAATCCGAGTGCTCGTGAATTTCTTATAGCCTCCCAGATCAATAGGTATGTTGATGGGATATTGCGAAATTCTGTCAATGATCCACTATGATGATAAAAAGATTTTTCATTATAATGTGTAAAGATAGCGGCTGATATATATCGATCTTGGTACTTGCTTAAATACATTGTTGCCATATCGTTCTTTGCAAATACTTCGAATTCCCTGCGCACATATTCTTTCTTGTATGCTATCCATTTATTTCTCTCTACCGCATCAAGAAAGATCTTCCAAAACTCCTCAAATTTGCTCATATCTGTAAATTTTTCAACAGTTATCCCCATCTTCTGAGCCTTCTTTATATAGTATCTAGTGTTCTTCCTCATCTGCTTCAATATTTCGTCTTCCGATGGAAACAGATCTATTGAAAGAGTATGCTCAGCATCAGTCTCATGCGAAGTAGAACGCACTAGTCCTAATTTTTTCATTCGTCCAAGCTCGCGTGAGGAATTTTCAACCAAAGGACTCATTCTTACAAACCATGATTTCTCCTTCTTCCCAATTTCTCGCAACGATCGCATCAAGAAATTAACCAGATCATCATCCTCCCAATCACATAAAGGAGAATGTCGTAGATGAAGATACTTACCTCGGACAGCCTTGATCATGGATATAGGTAACCCCGCCACTAATACACCATCCCGATAGATCCCATAATATCTAAAATCGTTACCGATCTCATTCTGGAACTCTCCCCACAACCAAGAATCAATAAAGGTAACCTTAGGGAAGCCTCGGGCGAATTTATCCCATTTCTTTGAGTCTGTGATTGTTCTTAATTCATACATGCGAATTATAGTAATTAGTTAATTCTAAAATGATCCTATCGGCATCTGAGGGTGAGATATTAGCATGCAAGGGTAGGTTGATAATATCCCTACACAGATCCTCAGCATTCGGACACGACCCTTCATCATACATCGTGATATATGGAGAGAAAGTTGCAGGAGCTACCGGATTCCAATACCAATCCCCAAGAAGAATATTTTGTTCTTTCATATACTTCATCAAACCCGTTCTATCTTTGACACGAAGAGCCATTCGCAAAGGTACCACATCTGGATTTTCTTCAACAATAGTGATATTTCGGTCTTCACCCAATGCTTTGATGAACTTCTGAAACAGCAAAGCTCGATATGACTGTATCTCTGAGATATCTTCTAGTTGACCCATTGCGATCTCGGCTAGAGCCCCTGGAAGTTTTGTTGGTATATGCTTCGGTCTCTCACCCTGTTTCTCTTCTTTAGTCGTTGCCCTCGAGATCAACCCACTTTTTGTATAGATCAGATGAAGAACTTTTCCAAAGCCAGAAACATACGTTGATTTTATAGTTCTCCATAGTATCGGGAAAAGTATCCTCTTGAACACCCAGCTAGAACCAGGGTAGTGAAGTGAAAGATATCTTGTATTTAGTGTTGATGCAACATCCAGTTCAGGATCAAATACCATCACACCCCCGTCAACACCAGAAACTACTTTATCTCTTCCGAGGCTATATATGATCACATCAGTTTCTGGTAATACCTCACTATTTGATGTGGGTATAAAATGGGTCGAATCTAGGATAAGTAGTATGCCTCTCTGCTTGCAGATCTCCCTCACTTTCTCATAGCTAGGTACACTCCCAAGAGTCACCTGGACTACAACAGCTACTGTTTGTGGGTCGATCCCAGCGATGATAGTATCCTCAGCTGGGACCAATTTACCTTTTTGGATATCTATATATCTGGGTGTCAATCCTGCCCATACGGCAGGTAATGACGCTGCAGCACAAGTAAATCCTTGATATACGACATTTCCATTTGGTTTACTTATGCTACTGAGTAGTTCGAATAAAGCTGATCTAGCATGACTATATGTCAAAACTGTCTTTCCAGGATGTAATTTCAAGAAGTGATCATTGACACGAGATATCGATCCAGTATCAAACCATCGTCTAGGGGATAGTAGTAGACGATAGTTCAAGTTTAGATCTTTCGGACGGGTATTTGGAGAATATGAGCTATATATCAATTTCATTTTCTACAATGATGAGATAAATCCTGCATAACTTTGGGTGAGAAACGACCTTCCAACAAGAAAACATCTTTTTCTGTACCACTACAGATCTTTTCGTGTACACTTTTTTCATCTACAAGTTCTGAGATCTCATCCCCTGCGATTTTGTGAAGTACAGGATCAGTTGTGATCAGATGAATATTTAATTCTCGTAGAACACTTACTATACGTTCATACGATGTTTCCAAAGTATCACCTAATTCTAACAATCCCCTTGTAATTGCGGTTCTATTCGTCTGGGAGAATTCAGAGATATAATGCAAGGCCGCAATAAATCCTTCCACGCTAGAATTATAGCTGTCATCTATCAGGATCGAACCATTATCCAATTCTCTACGAGAAAGCTTCTGTGATATTGGCTTTAGATGTTTTAATGCTTCTACTATCTGCTTCTCATCCAAGCCCAGATCGATCGCACATGCTAAAGCACCTGTTAGATTAAGAATACTATGGTTTCCGGGAAGAACTGTGTTCAAGGATAGATTTAGATTCTTGTATGCAAAGTGGAATGAACCGTTTCCTGTCGGTTGTGAATAAGCATCTGCCTTGGGATTTGTGATCGAATAAGTGATAACAGTACAGTGAGCAGCTTTGGTCATGACCTCGTAACCGTCGCAATCCATGTTCAAATACAGTTTTCCATCCTTTGGTAGAGCAGAAGGGAGTTCAGATTTAGCTTTCAATAATGCCTCACGAGATCCAAAAATATCTACATGCTGATTTCCGAGACCAGTGACAAATCCTATCCTTGGTGGAGTGATGTTTGCTGATCGCGTGATCGTTCCAACGGTATATGCTGCCATCTCACTTATAAAATACTGTGTGTCTGGACGGATCTCGTTGAGAAATGACATAGCTACACCAACTTCCGAGTTGTAATTCTTTTTGGTCGATGCCACCTTATATTTTTCTGACAGTAGCCGGTGAAGGATGACCTTCATAGAGCTTTTCCCATATGAACCAGTAACTCCTATCACAACGGCGTCAGAATCTTTTGCCATCTGCTCGGCTCGTTTGATGATCCTACCTCTTTTATATAGTGCAAGAGGCTCTGTCAGCAACACACCCAAAAACACCACAACCTTAGATGCCAGAAAACCTAAACCCCAAAATAGTGTATAAGAAAGATCTATCTCCTGAAATCTCAAAGCCGTCCACCCAAAATAAGCAACCATGATCAAAAAAACAAATCCTGTTATCAGAATATTACGCAAAGATCTTGCAGGCATTTTGAGCGGGATCCAAAACCCTCGATTATCTTTAATTCCGCTCAGTATTCTAGGTAAAAAATACTCCTTGATCTGAAATTGATAGAGAGTGGGTAGAGAAAAGAATGTAGACACGATCAAACCTATTAGTGAGAAGAAGATTGTCATGATCAACTTTCCTTCAAAAAGTGAATTATATCGTTTGCCACCTCAACTGGTTCTGCTATCGGGAGATTATGTGTCATATTCTCATAAATTTTCATCTTGGAGTCTGTGATCTTCTCATTTAGATATTTCCCTTCTGCAATAGGAGTTGATAGATCATGCCTCCCCCACAATATCAATGTCGGCAAGTGTACAGAACGTAAGATCGGCCTGAGATCCTTCTTAAGGATCTTTCTGTAGATCGATTCTAGATGGAGATATTTCAATGAATCCGATCGTCTGTGAAAAAGTTTGTAATATAGTCTTCTCACAGGGAGGAGATAATCTCTCAGGTGATCATAGAAAGGCACGAACTTCGTGAGCTTTCCCAATCCTGAAACTTTCGGTTCCCGATAATAAGAAGCTGCTATAAGCACAAGCTTCTCAAATAGAGCAGGGTGGTTGGCAGCCAAATATATACCGATCCCCCCTCCAAAAGAGTGACCTATATAAACAAGTTTATTCAGCTTCAACTGCCTAATGAACTGCAATACCGTTTCAGGATACTGTTCTGCTTCCCAATTCATGGGGGGGTTCTGACTTTCTCCAAACCCAGGGAGATCTAATAAATAGACTTTCCGTGTTTTTGCTAATTCTCTGGCTAAAGCATCCAGACTTTGTTTGTTTCCACCCCATCCATGTACAAGTATGGTCGGGTCTCCACTCCCATAGGTCACATACGAGATCTTCAGTTCGTTTACTTTAATATTCATTGATATCAATTCTATCAGATAATTTGTACTGCTTCATATACGATATGATTTGCATAAGTGCATATAGCCTTATATCATATATCAATACAATAATACGTTAAATTTGAACTATAACAACGTGAACAGAATCAAACAGATGATCCCTCAGAACATTAAGAATTATTACCATAAGGTCATGATAAGGCTTTACAACATCTACTATGATGACCCATCATCCAAACTCGCAGTGATCGGTGTTACCGGAACTGATGGTAAAACGACGACTTGTACATTGATCTACGAGATCCTAAAAGGAGCTGGATACAAAGTAGGTTTGATCACAACCATCAGCGCTAGGATCGGTGAAGAATCAATACCCACCGGCTTTCATGTGACCACTCCAGATCCCCAAGTACTTCTCAACCTCATGAAAAGGATGATAGATGCTGGAATGGAGTATGTAGTCCTAGAAACCACATCACATGGACTTGATCAAAATCGTGTTAGTACGATCAAGTTTCATGCAGGGATCTTCACTAACGTAACACATGAACATCTAGACTATCACAAAACATATGAGGCTTACCTCAATACGAAAGCCACACTTATTCATCTGATCAAACCGGGTGGATTCGTGGTGATCAATCTGGATGACAAATCAAGCGAGGTCTTATGTAAGAAAGCTTCTGATCATAAATTAAAAACCTATACATACGGCTTCACTGAAAAAGCAGATCTGTTCGCAACTGATTATGAAGATACCACCACAACTACAAAATTTAATGTTCATAATGGGGATCAAACGTTTCCTGTCGAAATGCATCTACCCGGAGAATACAATGTCTACAATGCTCTTGGTGCTATACAGGTTGGTCTTGAACTCGGTATATCCCAAGATGTTGTTGCAAGAGCACTGTCAGATGTTAAGACTCTAGAGGGGAGATGGGAAGTATTGCAAAAGGAGCCATACAAAGTGGTTGTAGACTTCGCACATACACCAAATGCCTTAGAAAAGATGTTAGAGTACGCACGACAGGATAATCCCACAGGAAGATTAATTGTTGTTTTTGGTACTGCAGGTAAGCGTGATATTGAGAAGAGACCTCAGATGGGAAGGATCGCAGGGAATCTAGCCGATCTCGTGATCCTAACCGCAGAGGACCCAAGAGGAGAAAATATTATCAATATAAACAGACAGATCGCTGTTGGTCTTGCAGAAGTAGGTAAGATAGAGGAGAAAGATTATTTCAGCATAACTGATAGACGTAAAGCAATTGCTCGAGCTATGAAACTTGCTAAACCCGGTGACACAGTAGTGATCACAGGAAAAGGACACGAGAAGAGTATGAATATCGATGGTGTTAACGAGATCCCTTGGAGTGACCAGATGGTTGTAAAAGAATTAATTACAAACGGATGAGAACAAATGAAGTACATATTTTCAGAATTCACCGCTACTTATAGCCAATACGAATTTCCTTATCAGATCTATGTATTTAGAGAGGAAAGTGACAAATTAGAGGATATATATTCAAAAGGAGCACTTCCTACGCGTATTGACGCCAGGTTGTTCTATGTAGCCCGAGGTGTACGAGTAGATCTTACAAAATTCTCCCCAAATAGTGAAAATCGCAGAATTGCCAGAAAGACATCCAACTTGCAACTCAAGATTGTTCCTCTCGATATGTTCGATTATCAACCACATATCGGTAAGTTAGCAAAAGACTTTTACGATACAAAATTCGGAAAAGGTACTCTCTCCGCTCAAAAGGTAAAATGGCTCTTTCGATCTGGTGCATACTCCCATGTGATAGTCTATAAGGATATCCAACAGAACAGTATCATTGGGTACTGTATAGTAAATCTCACGGATAACATAATGCATTATGCATATCCTTTCTATCGATTAGAACTTATCAATACAAATACAGGCATAGGTATGATGACAAGTGCCATTATGAATGCTTCAGGAAGTGATCTTGATCTTGTATATCTTGGGACATGCTATGACCAGAGAGCTAAATATAAACTACAGTTCAAAGGTATAGAATACTTTAATGGGTGGGAGTGGTCTGAGGATATCGATGCTTTAAAGTCATTACTAAATTCCAAACATGATTCTCATCTATTATCGACACCAGGTAAACGTACCAATTTAATTGAACATCTGACAGGAACGCCATGAAAAAAGTACATTTTATCGGCATTGTAGCTTCTGCTATAGCTCCTATCGCAATTATGATGAAGGAGAAAGGCTGGGATGTGACTGGTTCAGACGAAGGTGTCTTCGAACCGGCTCTATCTCTACTCAATAATGCAGGAGTGAAGTGGTATGAAGGATACTCAGCAGAAAGGGTACATGGATGCGACCTGGTGATAATTGGAGGAGGACCATTGATGAAAGACCCTAATAATCCAGAATATCTTGAAGCCCTCCGATTAGGCTTGCCTACGAAAGGGTACTACTACGCCCTACAGGAATACGTTATCAAAGACAGATCGATTGTCATCGCTGGAAGCTACGGTAAAACAACAACATCTGGAATGGTCAATTGGATACTTGAATGTGCTGGGATGAACCCTTCTTTCATGATAGGTGGCAAACCAGGAAATTTCACAACAGGAGTACGCAGTACAGATTCTGATATCTCATGTTTAGAGGGTGACGAGTTTGTCTCGGTATTCAACATGGATATGGAACCAAGATTTATCTATTACAAACCCAAATATACCTTGGTTAGTGCATCAAAGTGGGATCATATGAATGTGTACCCTACGGAAAAGTCATACACAGATGCATTTCTCAAGTTGGTCAAGCTGACTAAGCAGAACGATGGAGTACTATATCTTTGTGGCTCAGGTACGAATAACGATCTGCTAGAGAGATCTGCAAGTGTGATAGACCTTAGAGTTGTGACATATATGATAGACGGAAAAGAAGCTTTACTCGAACAAGACCCTGAATACAGGGCAAAAATATCAGATGTTAGTATTAAAGGAACTACGTTTGAGGTATATCATAAGGCATTATCACTTGGGGAATTCACAACAACACAGATTGGCACACACAATGTCGAGAACTCTCTTGGGGCAATAACAGTTTGTCATGATCTAGGGGTACCACTAGAAAAGATCAAAGAGGGTATCAAGAGTTTTAAGGGAATTAAGCGAAGATTGGAGATTATTGGTAATAATTCAAAAGGTGCATTAGTAATAGATGATTTTGCTCACTCAGCTATGAAAGCTGAGGCGTCGCTTAGTGCATTACGTCAAAGTTATCCTGATTCGAAGATAGTCACAGTATACTTCCCTAGGCAATCTGCTAGAGAGAACAGAGAAGAACTAGATTTTTATCCTGGTGCTTTTGATGCAGCCGATCTTGTGATCATCCCACGCATACAAGTGAAACGTTCAACACCTAAAGAGCAACGGATATATGGGAAGGACATTATCGAGGCGATCGCTCATACGCAACCAAATGTCGAGTACATTCCAGTAGAGGAAGATCTTGTTAGTAGATTGGTCAACGAATCCTCCGATAACACAGTAATTGTATTCATGTCGGCTAGTGGGTGGGGTAGGGTGATTGATGAGGTGTTGAGGTAATACTCCATATTAGTAGAAACACAATACACCCTTTCCATACTATAAGTCTAATGGTATAATGAATAATTATGCAACACAGATTCGAGCAACAAAATAAAAGAAAACTCTCACACACCGAAACATGGGTGAAACCTTGTTATATGATCGGTGTCATCAATTACCCTATCTTGGAGAGCTTTTCAGTAATGTAATTTTTATAAATGTTGAAACAGAAGGCCTCCAAACGGAGGCCTTTTTCATTTTCACCAAATATATAAGTCCAATGTTTGGAAGCGATCTGTCTCAATAGAGGTTTAACCTACCGGAAGTATTGGGAAAGTTCGTTAATAAACTGAACAAGGAGAATTGTCATGAAAAAAATTAGTAAACTTTTCATCATCGCAAAGTTCATCGAAAGAATACCTGCTGCATTCTTTGGACCAATCTATTCGGTCTATCTACTGCAGAACGGCTTGTCACTCTTTCAGGTGAGCTTAGTGAATTTTACATATATGATCACCTTAGCTTTGATAGATCCTTCAACAGGACGGTTAGGTGATAAATATGGTCATACTCGTATATACATCTTAGGTACAGCAATTTTTGGTTTGGCTGACCTAATATATGGATCGGGTTCTATGATCATGATATTCATCATTGCAGAGATCACTGCTTCAATTGGAAAAGCACTGATGTCAGAAGCTTTAGAAGCAAAGCTAAAGAATTCCGTACGAGATGATTCAGAAGTTCATAAAGCGAAAGCAGACGCTAAGCTACTCAGTCAGATAGGAAAGTTAAGCCTATCAGCTGTGTCTACTTTAGTACTAGCAAGATTTGATAATCTATCAATTGGCTGGTACATAGCCGCTGCGATTAGCTTAGGTGGATCTGGAATTCTACTCTTCCTTCTACGACATGAGGTTGTAGAAGAGAAGGAGATACGTCGGAATGGCACCGCAACGAGATCAGAGATGAGCTACAAACAGGCTTTTCGGATCATCCGTCATAACCCGAAATTGTCGTTCATAGCGATGCTCACTTTCATCTCATATCTAGCGTTCCAACCACTAAACATGTATTGGAGTCCTCTGTTAGAACAGAAGACTGGTGGAATAGAATTGCTAGGAAGTTTCTGGGTTGCTGTTTCACTAACTATAGTCGTGGGTCAGCTACTTGCAAGACGGATAAAAGTAGCAAAGATCGATAGACAAATGAACCTCATCATGTTGGCTGTTACAGCAGTAATGATACTGCTCGCAACCATCTCAAGTAATGTCGTGCTGATTGCCTTAGCTTTTCTGTTACATGAGATCCCCAGAAGTATGCAACAAACTGTTTTGCATACAATGACTAACCGCTCAGATGATGAGGATGAGATCCCAGATGAAGATAGGGCTTTCATTAACTCGATCTTCGGGTCATTGACCACACTGGGATCAGCGATAGGATTGCTTGGACTTGGCGCTCTGACCGAGTTCTTGACCATTCAACAGGTTTGGAGTGTTTCAGGGGGTATCCTTCTGATCACAACACTCCTGTTATGGCGAAAAAAGTAAATAAACACCTCGGAGGTTCATTCCGGTGAGCCTCTGGGGTGTTTACTTTTTCTCAGACGATCACAACCTCACTCTTTAGATCGATCCCATAGGCATCTTTTACGTTCTTCTTCATTGCTTCTGTGTATTCAAAGACCTCTTTACCAGTTGCTTTCTTATTTGTTATGACACAAAGTGCATGGCGATCGAATGTACCGACATTCCCATCCCACTTACCTTTCCAACCAAGCTCATCAAGTAAACGACCAGCAGGGATCTTTACGATCTCTTGATCACCAGTATCCTCCCAAGAAGTATTGTGATAATCCATCTTGTTGACCGGATACTGTTGTAATTCGTCGATCTTGGTCGCTAACTCTTTAAACTGATCAACTGTCAAAAACGGATTCGTAAAGAAGCTTCCACAGGTACCATACTCATCCATCCAAGGAAGCTTATATTTTCGTAATTCGGTGACAGCACGAACCACATCAATTGGTTTATAAGGGGGAGTAGCTATCTTCTTTAACCACTCTTCTAAACTCTCGTTCTTATATCGGGAATGATAAGAGGTGTCAAACTCAGCATGCTTAGACAACCGCAATGTGACTGAAACTATAGCGTAATGCTCAAAACCTTTCTCCTTGAAGATACTGTGACGATATTTGAAATTCATATCATCATGTTTGAAAACTTTCAGTTCACCGTTATATAGATCTACAGCCTCAAGCTCTACGAAAACATCTTCAGTCACTTGACCGTAAGCGGCAATGTTACCCACAGGTGCAGCACCAACTGTACCAGGTATGTAGGCAAGATTTTCTACACCACTGTATTCCTGCTCTGCCAACCAGACAACTACATCCCTCCATATCTCACCAGCACCAAATTTAAAGTCTGTATAGTCCCCATTCGTATGGAGTTTTTCCCTTCCTCTAATTTCCATCTTTATCAACAGACCCGTAAGATCCTTTGTAAATAAAGTGTTACTTCCTTCTCCTAAGATAAAAAACACCTTCTCTTTGAAAGGGTATTGTTTCGTAAGTTCGATCAGATCATCTTTAGAAGAAATAGCTATAAATTGGTCAGCAAATGCTTCGATAAACAATGTGTTCAATGACTTCAGACTTTTATCCTTTGTTATTTTCATTATCCGTTCCTTACAGTTTATCTGTTTACATATTACCCTCACTCGCACTGATAATAAAGACATTTATCGGATAACTAATATTTGTAGCAATACTGATCGTACAACGTGGGTGTACTTTCAAAAAGTAGGGCTTCACAGACCGAGCTTCACAGACCGAGCTTCACAGACCGAGCTTCACAGACCGAGCTTCACAGACCGAGCTTCACAGACCGAGCTTCACAGACCGAGCTTCACAGACCGAGCTTCTCAGACCGAGCTTCTCAGACCGAGCTTCTCATATTGGTTCCCATACACTCAACCCTTTGAGTTCTCCCGATCTGGTCAGAGAGCTTCAACTTTTTTGCAGGATCCACAAGTATAAAAATTGTCAGGAAATCTTAAGTATTTTTAATGATCAAAAATGTTACCTTTTTCAAATATTTCGGTATAATGAAAGTATAGGCTTATAGCCGACCTAGTCATTAAATTGTCACTAGAAATAACAAAATGGCAAATTTGGTAGTACATGGAGGTATACCTCTATCTGGTGAAATTACACCATCAGGGTATAAGAATTCGATAGTAGTCATCATCGCCGCATCATTACTTACCGACCATCCTGTCATGATCAGCAATGTCCCTGATATTACTGATGTTCAGCGTTTGACGGATTACTTGATAAGTCTAGGCTCAAAGATCGAATGGAACAAGGATGCTGAAACTTTAAGGATCGATAATTCCGGAATCCCTGAAACAGTTCTTTTAGGTGACTTCCCATCCACAATGGGAGCCTCTAATCTACTTTTTCCCCCTTTGATACAAAGACTCAAGGATGTCACCTTTCCCCGTCGTATGAAAGGTTGCTCACTTGGTATCCGCGAACTTGATGATAGGCTGGATGTACTACAAGTTCTTGGAGCAAAATTAGATGCGACCGATGAGGATCTCAGGATCAGTATCGATGGCAGATTTAGAGGAGGCGATGTATGGCTCGATTATCAAGGGGTAGGGGCAACCGAGAATTTCGTAATGGCAGCTGTCTTAGCAGATGGCGTCTCGACTTGTATCAACTCTGCTTCAGAACCTCAGGTAGAAGATCTGTGTAAATTCCTTGTAACCCTCGGTGCACAGATCGAAGGTATTGGTACGAATAAGTTAAAGATCACAGGTGTTGGAGAATTAAGAGGAGGAGAATACAGGATAACAGATGATTACTACGAAGTAGCTACCTTCCTAGCCTTAGGTGCGATGACAAATGGAGATATAAAAGTATATACAAAGAACAAGGAGTATTTTGGAATAATTAAAAAGAACTTCAAGAGATTAGGGGTAGAATTGGAAGACAAGGATAATTATTACAGGGTCACGCCTGGGCAAAGTATGGAAATACTACAACCATTTACCACCAACTTCACTCCAAAGATCGAAGCTGCACCGTGGCCATATTTCCCTGTGGATCTAACACCTGTATTTGTTGCTTTATCAACAAGATCAAAAGGTACAACATTGCATTGGAATAAAGTTCACGAAGGACAACACCTATGGATAACCGAACTTATGAAGTTTGGTGCTCATGCGCTACTGGCCGATCCTCATAGAATGCTGGTATTTGGTGATAAACCCACAAAACCCGCAGTTGTAGTCGCTCCAAACATTATCCGAGTTGCTGTTGCTCTTTATATGATGGCAGCAAGTATTGAAGGTCAAAGTACAGTAAGGGATGCAGATACTATCAAACGTGCACATCCTCTCTTTGTACCAAACTTACAAAAATTAGGTGCAATAGTGGATTGGGAGATCTAACTAGCTTTGGTATGATACACTTCATTAAAAACTTGTAATTTTTCATTATGTACATATGAACGATGCTCTCATACAAACATTTCATTCACTTTTTATTGCATTTGTAATTTCTATACTTTTTGCACCTTTAATGATCCGCTACCTTTACAGATTCAACCAGGTAGCCGCACATAAAAAAACTAAGCTTGGTGGTGGTATTGAGGAAGACAACACTCTCTACCTTCGGATAATGAATGTATCTGGTAAGAATGGGATACCTAACATGGGAGGGATCATGGTCTGGGTAGTAGTTCCATTTACGATCCTCCTCACATTAGACTTGACTCCTCTTATTGTTGTATTGATCTGGTCTTTTGTTCTCTTTGGTGCATGGGGATTCCTTGATGTATTGTTCACGAATATGATCAAGAACAATCCCGACCTTAAGACTATTCAAGAACGATTTGGTGTGCGTTTATTACGCTTCTCTATAGCAGTCCTTATCAATATTGTGATCACATATATGCTATGGAATAGTGGTGTACTCAAAGATCTATCACTAGGTATGATCTCAATATCATTCTCCCTGGTGATGGTGCCTGTACTGGCTATCCTAGGTCAATTCGCAATATATGCATCTGAACTGACCGATGGACTAGATGGATTGATGATCGGGATATTCGGGATAATCTATACAGCATTAGGATCAATGTTGCTGATCCAGGGGAAATATGAGCTTCTTCCCGTAATTGGGATCATCATTGGAGTGATACTTGTCGACCTATATTTCAATATCAACCCTGCAAGATTTTACAACGGTGGCCCTAGCGCTATGCCTCTAGGTCTAGTTGCTTTTCTGATAGGATTAGCAACAAACAATCTAATACCGTATTTTGTTGCTTCTTCTATAACATGGGTAATACTGGCATCTAGCATGATACAGATAATCAGTATGAGATTCTTTAAGCGGAGAGTTTTCAAAATGGCACCGTTACATCACCATTTCCAAACCATCGGTTGGCCAGAGACAAAGGTCACTATGCGATTCTGGTTGGTAACGATGGTTTTTTCTGTTATCGGGATATATCTATCGATAGTACTATAAACAGAGCGGTCTTTTTCTCAATCCACTTAGGAGACTTTGATATAAGCATTCGATCTGGCTTTCACGTTGACTATAGGGTCACTATATCTAATAGTAAAGCTCGTAAAGAGGATAAAACCCTGAAAATTCACACTACAAGACAATCACTATTTTGACATAGATTTAACTTGCGTGCTACTTTGTTAGTGGTGATTGGTGGCACTGAGTGGTGATTTCTGATATGCTCATTGTAATATGCTAATCGGAGAATATACAAGTAGGGTAGGAGAGAAGAAAAGAGTTGCCATTCCCAAAAAATTGCGTGGACAGCTTGGCGACGGGCTGATCCTGACCAGAGGATACGAACACTCACTTGTCTTGGTCGATCAGACAAGATGGGAGATCATCGCAAAAGAGGTGATCGACGGCTCATTTATAAACAAAGATATCCGTGACACCACGAGATTTCTAGTCGGAAGTGCCGTAGAAATATCTCCAGACCCCCAAGGAAGGGTGGTGATACCCGATAATCTTTTTAGATATGCTCAGATCGAATCTGAGATCGTATTTATCGGATTGGTTAATTGGGTAGAGATCTGGGATAGATCAAAATGGGAGGAACGATTAGTATATTTGGATCAACACAGTTCGGAGATAGCAGATAGTTTAGGGCGGAAAGGTAAAGATGAGTGAAAATTATCATATTCCTGTACTACTTTCCGAATCCATCGAGTTTTTGATCACCGATATTGATGGTGTATATGTCGATTGTACACTCGGTGAAGGTGGACATAGCAAAGCAATACTAGAAAAGTTATCCCCAAACGGACGACTGATAAGTTTGGATCAAGATCCTGAGGCTATAGAGTTTGTTAACAGACACATCAATATCCCAAAAGATCCCAGATGGAAGATAGTCAACAAGAACTTCGAAAAAATATCAGAAGAGGTTGCCGATGGATCGGCTACAGGAATTCTGATGGATATAGGATTCTCATCACGACAGATCGATATTCCAGGGAGAGGGTTCAGTTTTCATAATGGATCAGACCCTTTGGATATGCGAATGAGTGATAAGACAGGTGTCACAGCGAGTGATCTATTAAACGCATTAGACAAGAAACAACTAGCCAGGCTGTTCTTCATGTATGGAGAGGAAAGGCGCTCGAATCGGATAGCTGAGGAGATCAAACGATCTATACCAATAAATACTGTTGAGGAATTAAACCAAGCAGTGAACAGAGCGTTGCCGGCAGCAACCGCCAAAGAAGCTATCCGTAGAGTGTATCAAGCATTGAGGATCGCAGTAAACGATGAACTTCATGTGCTTGAGGACTCCATTGGACCCGCATTTTCATGCCTACGGTCGAACGGCAGGTTAGTTATCATCACATTTCATTCGCTAGAGGATAGGATCGTGAAAAGATCCTTCAGATCACTTGTTCAGAGTGGCAAAGGCATATTACTTACAAAAAAGCCAATGACACCTTCTGACAGAGAGTTGGAAACCAATCCAAGATCTCATAGTGCAAAAATGAGGGTGATAGAAAAGATCTAGTTCGAATCCCATTATTATCCAAATGAGAATAGAAGCGAGTAAGTTGATTGATACCTTCCCGATCAACTTACCCACTTCTGCTTTTATTGGACAATTGATAGAAATGAACAAATATAAACGATTGATACGAAATTTAATAAACAAGAATCAACCTTCGAGTAAGCTTCCTGACCTTGAAGCGATCGTACGGATCGTATTTCTACTAAGCTTCTTGTTTTTCCTGGTATCACAGCTCTATACAAACGCAAAGTTAAGTCCTCTCGGTAGGGATCTACAGACACTAAACACAGAAAAGGATCTTTTAATTGAAGATAACAGATTGCTTGAACAGGAGATCGCAAAAGATAATTCGTTGATCATCATTAGAGAATATTCAGAGAAGCAGTTCAATATCAGCTCTAAGGCTGATTATGATACGCTCTTTGTGACCGACGCGTCGATACAGGCATTAAGATGACCCATATCCACTGCCAATATGACTTTTAAAGCTGACCGAAAACGCCAGAAACCTCAGGAAAATGGTGAAAAGCTATTCACTATCTCAACCGCGATCATTTATGCTGGTTTGACGATATTTGCGATTGGGATAATCTTACAAATGAGCCGATGGCAGATCATAAATGGTGAATATTTCAAAGCCCTAGCTCAATCCCAATACATTGATTCTGATCGCCAAGCCTCTGCAAGAGGTATGATATATGCGTCAGATGATACGATACTAGCAACTGACCAACCATCGTGGGACATCTATATATCCTTAAGCACTATCGAAAACGAACGAACCGAATTCTTTGCAGAAAAGGATAAATTTGTTGCCGCCGTCGCAGGGATCTTACAATTAGACAAAGAAAGTGTTTCAGAGAAGATAACAGATGATATAAGATTTGTCCCTATCGCTAAGGATGTAGATACACAAACAAAAAAAGCCCTTGAGGAAACTCAAATATTTACGAAAAAGTCTCCGGGATTCGGCTTATATTTTATACAAGGAGAAAAGCGTGTATACCCAAATGGAACTCTAGCCTCACATATACTAGGCTTCATGGGACAAGACGAAAACGGAGAGGAAAAGGGTGTTTATGGCATCGAGGGATACTATTATGGAGATCTGATCGGAGCTGAAGGATTTACCTACGAAGAGAAAGATGCTTTGGGCAATGTGATTCTCACATCAGAATATGAGCCTGTACTACCTCGCAGGGGTAAAGATATCAAACTGACGATAGTACCTTCGATCCAGACCAAAGTCGAAGAGGTGCTAAAGGAGGGCGTGACAAAATATCAGGCGAAAAGTGGTAGCACGATCGTGATGGATCCAACAACAGGTGCCATCCTTGCTATTGCAAATTACCCAAATTACAACCCAAATGAGTATTGGAGAACACAAGAGCCGTGGATATTCAGCAACAAGGCTGTCTCTGATGTATACGAACCCGGTTCGATCTTCAAACCGATCACAGTAGCGATCGGACTGGAGACAGGATCGATAACACCAGAGACTGTCTGTGATGATCTGACTGGTTATTTCACAATGTATGAAGGTAGAACAGATGAGGTGAAGATCCGTACTTGGGATGGTATGCCAGACGGTTCGATAACACCAGAACAATATCTACAGTATTCCAACAATCCATGCATTGCACAAACAGCCTTGAAAGTAGGATTAGAGAAGTATTATCCGTTAATGACACAATTTGGAATAGGTGAATATATTGGACTTGGACTACAAGAAGAAAGTAACAGCTATCTCAAACCACAAAAGGATTGGATCGAACTCGATCTAGCAGTGACATCATTTGGTCAATCTGTTGCTTCATCACCTATGCAAATGATCTCAGCCCTAAGTACCATAGCGAATCATGGAGTTAGAATGAAACCGTATCTCGTCTCATCAGTGATCGATGAGGATGAGACAATTGAGTTCGAACCACAACAAATAGCAAATCCCATAAGTGCTGAAACTGCCGATACTGTAGCAGCGATGCTTCGATCTGTAGTAAGGAAGGGGGATGGATCAGCTATCTTTGCACAATATCTCCCGGATTATGATGTCGCTGGTAAAACCGGAACAGCACAGATCCCTTATAAAGATCGAGCCGGATATTATGATGACAGGATAAACACAACATTTGTTGGCTTCGCACCAGTCGATGATCCACATATGATCATGCTAATTAGGCTCGAAGAACCCGGTTTGGGACAGTATGCTGCAACAACAGTAGTACCTGTCTGGATAGATACTTTCAACAAGATCGCAGGCGATCTACAGATCCCAAAGCAGATAGTTCCAAATTAGGGGTATTTACTCAGTTTGATGTATTGAAAAGTACGACCGATTTCTTCCCACTTCTTGTAGTAGTGCGTTTCGATCAGATTGAGCAGTTTGGGACTATAAACTCCCTTTTCAATTTTACAATCTACCCTGTACGTAGCAAATTTGCTTACCTCCGCATCTACAAAACCATAGTACTCATCCCAATCAGTGACAAAGAGTATTTCGCCTCCTTCTTGTAAAACCGACCAGATAGAATACAACCATCTACTCGTGATCGGTCTTCGTTTATGATGTCTTTTCTTGTGCCACGGGTCGGGAAACAAAATATAGATCTTGGACACAGTGTTTTTGTCGAACAATTTTGATATAAACGGATACGCATCTGCTTTATAGACCAATGCGTTAGACTGATCTTTGATCTTCTTCTCAGTCCTACGAGTATATTCACTCGATATCTCAAAACCAATAGATACAGCATCTTCATTGACAGTGGCAAGATGATGTAAAAGCTCACCATGACCAGAACCAATCTCGACCAATATCCTTTTGGTATCAAAATACCTATCCCACCTTACTGGATAGGGTAGACGATCTACACCAAACGAGCCTACTATCCGAGGATCTATCTGCCAAAATATCGATCTTACTTTTTTGATGAAGATAGAGATACTTTTAGTAAGAATCTTGTATGATAGATAACTATACTTCTTTATTTGATGTTGCATTACCTGTAACATTCTACAAATTGAAAACTCGCAATCTTACCACAATTATATTATTGATCCTCGCACTACTCACTGTCGTGGGCATATTTTACTATGATTACACTATCAGAACCAATTCATCAACGGAAATTAAAGAAGACGACATAGAAAGTATCAAGCAACTATATACCAACGACCAAAGAGAAGAACAACCCATACAATCACCAGACGAGAGTGATCAAGCATCTGATCGATCACCCGATAAATTACCCCAAGTAGAGCCGAAACCAGATACAAACATATCACAACCTGAGCCAATACAGAGCGGAGATCAACTCAAGTATACTGCCTGGATACCTTCATGGGGTCACACTGCCGGAGTTGCATCATTACAGAAACAGCCAGAGATATTCGGATCCATATCTCCAGTTTGGTATTCTCCGACACCTGACGGCTCACTTGATATCAAATTCCCCAGTGGGTACAAAACATTCCTACAGTTCTGTAAAGACAATGATATACGCGTCATACCCTCCATCGCTATGTTCGATGCGGAAGTATTAACCCAGATCCTGAATAGCAATACAAACTTCTCAAGACATATCAACCAGATCATCGACCAGGTCGCTATTAATGATTTTGACGGGATAGACATCGATTATGAGATGATCTATCTATCCGACAAAGATCGATTTCTCACTTTTGTAGACGAGCTTAGTACTCGCTTGCAAAAAGACAACAAGATCCTATCAATAACTATCCTGGCACAATGGGGAGACAATGTGATATACCCTTCATTGAAAGAAACACGTGCAGTTCAAGAACTCGAACTGATAGGCAAGCTTGCTGATGAGGTTAGGATCATGACATACGATTACACACCGAACAGTTCACGCGAACCAGGACCTATTGCCCCGATCGATTGGATGGAAAATGTACTGAAATACACCGTGACAAAGATCCCGTCAGAAAAGATATGGCTTGGCACACACCTATATGGATACGAATGGATCTCAACAGGTGGGGTAAGTGCGACAACATTTTCTGATCTATCACAATTACGATCGATAGAGGACTTCCAAGTCACCCATAACTATACATACAATGAGGGTGTTGCAAATTATACTTGTGCGACAGACCTCAAATGTACATTATTCTTTCAAGACCAGAAAGGTATCGAAGCCAGAAGATCACTAGCAGAGAAGTATCAAATTGCTGGATTGGCATTTTGGAGATTGGGAGATGAAGCGGATCTCTTGACACCACTACTTTCCGATTGAGGCATTTATGAATTCCAATAGGGGCGCGATCACAGGGATATCACCTATCTGTCGTATCAATCTATCGATCAAGATGATCATTATCGCAAAGATCAGTGTTGCTCCGACAGCAGAACCTAATCCAGAATACACACCTTTGATAAACTGATATCTAAGCGATGTAAGCTTCTCCAACGATCTATTCAGAGTATTTATCTGATCTTGCAGTTGATCTTTCTTATCGATCTTCTGATCTGGTTCTTTCATGATCTCACAGAGATTTGATGTTTAAGTTAAGATATAATAACAGAAATATTAGTTTGGGAAATAGTATGTACGATTCACACACACACATATCCTCAGAGGAATTGGTAAGTGACATTGATAGATTAGTCAGAAGATTTATAGAAGTAGGAGGGAAGGGGATCCTCAATGTAGGCTATGACCCCGAAACATCATTCGAGTCTGTAGAATACACCCGAAAGAATCTGACTCGAAAAGATATCCTAATACGATCCGCAGTTGGATTACACCCTACATTGATAGGTGAGCATTCTCCATACTCCAAACCCCTGAAAAGTCTTACATCTGCAACTCATATGTTCAAGATGATAAATTCGCTTCTAGAAAGAAATAGAAGATATATTATTGCAATAGGTGAAACTGGTCTTGATTACTTTCACCTAGATACTACAGATCAATATTCGCTTGTTGAAAAAAGCGAGATCAAACAGCTTCAAAAACAGTTATTCAGAGACCATGTCCACCTTGCTTTGGAACATGATCTCCCGATCACGATCCACACAAGAGATGTTGCAGAGTCGACTGAATGTATCACTGATGCTCTTGAGATATGTGCTGAGGTGGGGATGGGTAATCTGACCGGATCATTTCACAGTTATACTGGAAATAAGGAGTTTTCATCAGATATCACCAACTTAGGCTTTGCTATTGGTGTAAATGCGATAATCACATACAGATCTGGTGAAAGCGTAAGAGATATGATCCATAGCCTGCCGATCGAAAACATCCTATTAGAAACTGATGCTCCATATCTCCCGATACGAGGTAAAAAACCAAGGAGCGTTTATGGAGAACCTGCTGATCTGACTGAGATAGCGAAAGCTGTCAGTGAAGTTACCAAAACACCTTTAGATAAAGTCATCCTTCAGACCTCAGAGAATTTTGAGAAGATCTTTAGGATATAACGATACATCAAGATCATACCGAAAGATCATACCGATAACTCCGGAACTGATCATTTCATAAGTTCATGTAATAGCAACAGAATTTGAAGTGGATCACAGTGGTATGAACCAACTTTTACATGGAGTAAATATTGATCTCTATCGAGTAATTATGTATTGAACCCAGCTTTTGCAATGCAGACAACGTATTCACCTTTGAGATCTTTTTCTTTTAGGGATTCATATAGCTCGTTTGCGGTACCAAACATTACTTTTTCGTGAAGCTTGGTTAGATCTTTACATATCACCACTATACGTTCCTGATCTATGGTCACTATCTCCTGAAGCAACTTTATCACACGATAGGGTGATTCGAACAAGACTACTGTAGCTTCATGTTCCATATGATCGGTCAACATCCGGATACGTGCAGAAGGTTTTTTTGGAAGAAATCCTAGGAAGAAGAATCTATCTGTTGGAATTCCCGAAATTGAAAGTGCCGCAATAACTGAACTCGCCCCAGGTATCGCAACAACATCAATACCATCATGACGAAAGGCTCTTATCAGTTTGAAACCGGGATCACTGATCAAAGGTGTTCCGGCATCAGACACTAATGCGATATTCGATCCTGACTTTACAGAATGTAGTATATCTGAGTAAACACGATCATGATTCTGATCTCGATAGGATAGTAAAGGTACATTTATCGAATAATGATCTAACAATTTCTTGGTATGACGAGTATCTTCAGCAAGTATGATATCGACCTCCTTCAGAGTTTCTATAGCTCGTACAGTTAGATCACCCAAATTCCCTATAGGAGTCGCTACTACATAACATTTTCCTTCCATGTAGGTGTCGGTAATAATTTATCTGCCAATTCTATTCTATCTAATAATTTTGAAGGTACGGCATCAGTCACAGCATAGTCACCTATGAAAGTTCTTCTCAGTGCTGTTGTAGTCGCATAGGACCCTAAAGCCCGTCCTATGTCAGATGCTAGACTTCTGATATATGTTCCACTTGATACTGTCGCTTCAAATGTGTGTTGTGATCCTTCTCCAGAAATGTGTTCTAATTTATAGATATTGACCTTTATTGGCTCTAAGACCGGCGTTCCTCCTTTTCGTGCTATATCATATGCTCGTTTACCCTTTACTTTCTTTGCAGAATATATCGGAGGGATTTGGGTTTGCTCACCTCTAAAACTAAGTAAAACACTTTTGATCTCAGTCGGAGTGAAGTTATGCTGATCAGTATCAATAAAGATCTTTTCCCCAGTAGGATCAAGCGTGTCTGTTTCATACCCAAACTCGACTGTGAAACTATATCCTTTTCTCATTTTGTGAAACATATCCATCGTTTTCGTTGCCCTACCCAAAAGTATCACAAGAAGCCCTGACGCAAACGGGTCCAAAGTCCCTGCATGTCCTATCTTTAATTTTTCAACAGAATGATGTTTGATCCTGCGGATAACATCAAAAGAGCTGATTCCCGGCTCTTTATCTATAAGCAAAATTCCATTCATAAGATTTGGTTTGAGATTCGAATATCTTTGCTATAATAACACATCATGACAAAAGGATTATTTTTATCATTTGCAATTCTTGGTGGACTTTCAATCAGCACCATCATTTTAAGTTTGCTTATCAGGACAAGGTATTCGAAAGACCCTGACACACCAACCGAGTTGATACCAAAGATCATTAAGTTGATGGATCTTCAGCCCTCTGATAAGTTCATAGATCTAGGGGCTGGGGATTTTAGAATGGTGAACACAGCAGCAAAGTACTGCCAAAGCTACGGAGTCGAATTATCCCCTGTACACCTTGTCACAGCACAGCTATTACGACTTCTCAATAGACGAAGATCACATATACTTACAGAAAACTTACTAAAGACCGATCTAACAAAGTACAATAAGATCTATCTCAACCTTGATAGTAAGATCATCCGTGCACTCGCAACCAAATTACCCACAAAAGCAGGAGTTATCATTTACAGCTTGAACGACAAATTAGAAAATATTGAAGCCACAAAGGTACACGAACTAAATAATAGTTACACACTATTCGAATATCAATTTAAGTAGTAGCCGATGGACGAACCATTAGCATCTAAGTATCGCCCACTGACCCTATCTGACATGATCGGTCAAGAACACTTGATAGGGGATCAAGGACCAATACGAAAACTTATGGAGAGCAACAAGCTTCCTTCTATGATCTTTTGGGGACCTCCCGGTACAGGCAAAACAACTCTAGCATACGTGATATCACAAGATCTAAGGTACGACTTTTACAAACTGCAAGCGGTATCGAGTGGAAAGAAAAAGCTCATGGTAAGGTGAACCCCATTCTTTGGACACGATTTGCCCAAAGTTAAGGTGGATTAACCTCCTTTCCCTTGATTTAATAATTAAAGTATACATCAGCAGGAGTTCTCTTCTCAAGTGAGCTATGTCTCCTCTGATGGTTGTAGAACAAAAAGTACTTCTCTAGTCGATCTCGAGCTTCGTTTCCGTCAGCATAATCATACAGGTACACTTCCTCATATTTCACAGTTCTCCACAACCTCTCGATGAAGATATTGTCAAATGCCCGACCCCTCCCATCCATGCTGATCTTTACACTGTAAATTTTCAGAAGATCCGTGTACTCCTGACTGGTATACTGGCTTCCCTGATCTGTATTCGAAATCTGTGGCCGGCCTTGGTTTAAAGCCTCCTGTAGAACACTGACACAACCTGACTTATGCATTGTATTTGTCAATTTCCAGCTGATTACATATCTTGAATACCAATCCATTTCGGCTATCAGATACAAGAATCCATGTCGCATTCTGATGTACGTAATGTCACTGCACCAGACCTGATTTGGTTTCGTTATCTCAAGATCTTTGAGCAAGTACGGATATTTCTGGTCAACCTCATTGAATTTGCTGAGATTCTTTTTGGGCACTACTGCCGATATGCCCAACAGATTCATCAGTCGTAGAACCTTCTTGTGATTCACATCGTCTCCTGTGGTATTAAGTTCGTCCGTAATTGGTCTATACCCGTAAAAGGGTCTTTTTGTGTAGATCTCATCGATTCGATTAAGTAGGTATTGGTCATATTCACTGACTTCTACTGGTTTGTAGTAGTAAGTACTTTTGTTCAACTGTAAAAGAGCTATTTGATCCTTTTTCGTCAGTACACTATTTTTTTCTACAAGTCGTCGTTTCTCCTCATTCGTCAATTCCCATCTTTTTTTTTAGCCAGTCCAAACTATACTCCAGTTTGCCTATCTTTCTATACAGGTCTTCAATGAGCCTCTCTTTTTCCTTCAGTTCTAAGCTCAGGTCTTTTTTGTCAAATCCGGCTTTCAGAATCTCCTCTGCCTGGGTTTTCCATTTTGCGATTTGATTTGGGTGTATCCCAAACTTTGACCCTAGTTCAGCCATTGTTTCATTTTCTGCCATTGCTGTCTTTGCAACCGTGGCCTTAAATGCCGCTGAGTGTTTTCTTCTTATTTTTCCCATACCTCATTTTACACCTTAACCTCGTGTCCAGTTTTTGGGGTTCACCTCATGGAAATAACCAAGATCGCATACCAAAACTATCAATTCAACAAAAGGACCATCGTGTTCTTAGACGAGATCCATCGATGGAACAAAGCCCAACAAGACACACTACTTCCGTATGTAGAGAAGGGGATCATCACACTTATCGGAGCAACGACAGAAAACCCCTCGTTCACTATCAACAATGCACTTCTATCTCGGACCAGGGTATTCACTTTTAAAGCATTGGATGCAAGATCTATAGCACAGAAACTCGAACAGGTATTGAAACTAGAGTATTCGGATATCACATATAAGAAAACAACTCTCCTCAAACTTTCCAAACTAGCCGGGGGAGACATGAGAAGTGCCTACAATATAGTTGAGATCGCAATATCAATTCTTCTATCAGAGATCTCCGATAAGAAAAAGAAGAAGGTCTTGAAGCTCGAACATATCTTATCAGCAAGTCAGAGACCTTTAATGTATGATCGCAACGGTGAAGAGCATTTTAACCTGATATCAGCAGTGCACAAATCTCTTCGATCCTCAGATGCAGATGCCGGAGCATACTGGGTTGCTAGAATGTTAGCCGGAGGCGAAGACCCTTTGTATATTGCTAGACGCTTAGTTCGCTTCGCTTCTGAGGATATAGGAAATGCAGATCCTAACGCACTGATACTTGCTAATGCAGTTTTTGATACTTGCCAGAGGATAGGGATGCCCGAATGTGAAGTGGCACTGATCCAATTATCACAATATCTAGCTGATGCGCCGAAAAATAATTCCGCATACACAGCCTCAAACAACATCAAAGACGATATACGCAAATATGGAGAACTTGACGTCCCTTTACATATCCGCAATGCACCAACAAAACTTATGAAAGAGCTAGGATATAGTAAAGGGTATATTTACGATCACGACCTGCCTAATAAAAGATCTGGACAACAATGTCTGCCTGATGTTTTGAAAAAAAGGAAGTATTTCAAGTGAACTAGATCTTATCCTGCTTGAGACCCAGATAGTATCCGATGATCGTAGCCAGAGGATGCATCAGACCATATATCAAAACGATCCAAAGATATACCAACAGACCGACATCAGTGAAAAGCAATACCACAATGCAACCACCTATCAAGAAATCGATCTGGTCGAAGGGAACCCAAGAAGAACCAGGTTGCACACCAACCTGACGCTTGAAAAAACTTTCAATGGAATCACCCAATAAAGCTCCAAATCCAAGAACTGCTCCAAACAAAAAAGCTGACCCAGAATATCCACTATCTATGAGTTGTGGAAACCCAGCAACATCAAAGAGAAGGTATGATGTCGAGGCACCAGCGACAATTCCAACTAGATAACCCCTAAAAGTTTTATGATCACCGAAGATCCTCTTTCCTCGAACAGTAAGCCTAAGATCGATCGGAATATCTAGAAAGCGAAAGATTTTTAGTTTCGAGGCAACGATCGGAGAAGAGTTTGAGATAGCAGCCGGAAAGAAGATTGCGAGAGCTATTAGAAAACTTTCCATTGGTTTCTGATCATCCGACAATTTTATGTATAAAGCGTTTTGCAGATTCGATCGTGATCTCAGGTATAAATAAACCCCTTTGTACAAAATTACCCTTCAGATCCCACAACCATCTTGTATCCACAAAAAATACCTCTGTATCATTGACGATCACATTATCTGTTAAACCAAACCAATCTCTAGATTCACCCATCATATAGCGAGGTCTCATATCCGGAACCTTATCTTCCAACATTGCCATGACCAGAACTAACACTGCAACCAGAAGCAACTTCGCCTGAACGATATCCGGTGCTTCGAGCTCATCGGCATCATGGAATAGCTCACCTCTGACATATTCCTGCACAATGTAGTAGGTGTCATTCCCAGAATTCTCTTCAGAGATAGATCCAGAGTACAGTAAGAATTCAGCAGGGAGAAGGTTTGTATCAAGTACTGATGATATTCGATCATAAACCTTCTGATCAAGATCAAAAGCGTAAAATTCAGAGGCTTTAACTAGCTGTTCATCAAGATGAGAACGCAAAGCTCTTTGTTTATCTCTTGTTCTATCGTATCTTTCATTTGTGGGGAATCTATGGTCGAAATATCCAAAGTACTCAGAAAACAGTAGATAATCATTGAACTGCCTAATGATCACGTCGGGATTTGGGAGAAAATATAATTTGAATGCGCTTAAGAAAGATTCTGTCATTGATGCCGGCACTTGGATATTCAGATTCTTAAAGAAGCTAATATCCAGATCCCACCGACCTTCCTTTACGACCCACCTCTCGTCATTGGTGAGATATGCTCTTGTATTCATACCCTTACTGAGAGGTTTGTAGCCGTATTTGCTTATGACTTCGGAAAAGTCTGACCTTTCCAACTCTCCGGATCCAGTATATGAGTTTGACTTCAGATAATTCTCAAGATCAATATGTTCATTACGCATCTAACCCTTACCTCATCTAACTAATTTATAACCAATCCACTATTGATATTAGCACAACCCTCGCAATATCCGAACATATCAGATATAATCTCCTAACATTGATGCCTTGAGGAGGAGATCCAGTAAGTGCGATACAGAGAGCGGATGTATGCTGAGAGTCCGTATGGCATATACACCATAAAATATATGCCCACCGAATTACACCTCCGAGCATTGATAATGAGGGCTATTAGCCGAAGCAAAGTGGTACCGCGTTTAAATAACTAATTCAAACGCCTTTGCATAGATACATACACGTGTATTTATGTGAGGGCGTTTTTTAATTTTAAAAAAGATCAGGTATGAAGATCTCAATAGGTGAAGAGCTGAAAAAGGTAGCTCCAGAATATAGAACAGCTGTACTGTTCTTCGATGTTAAGAATGATCTAAATGATATTGATGGTTCTTATCAGTACTTGTACTCTATCACCGATAGTATCAGAACAATGAGAGAAGAGGTGTTAGAGGGATCTTTCAGTAAGGATCTGTGGGAGAAGTTGTGGGGATCGCTCGAAATACGAATTGACCAACAACCCCCTGCACATATATCACTTCTCGAGAGACTTCTGACTGCTGAAGATATCCCCAATATCAATATCCTTACAAATATTGCAAATGCAATTTCTCTAAAGTACGGTGTCCCCGTAGGGATCCATGATATTTCAAAGGTACAGGGTGATATAACTATCGGAATAACTAGCGAAGATATGCCATTTGGTGACAGATCGAAAGGTGAGACATTAGTTAGGGCTGGAGAGCCAGCATACTTTGACGAGAGATCTATCCTCACACGCGGTTTGGTATCTAAACAAGCAACAACGACGCTTGTAAACGACAACAGTCGGTCAATTATGGTAGTTTTCGATTCGCTCAAGAAGGATGATGACCTGGAAAGTATCGCAAAGGACTTTATGGGTGCTTTAAACAGATTCCTCGGAGATATTGATGCTAAGTATGGAGTGATATCAAAAGAGCAATCATCCATAGAGGTAGACAGTGGTGAAGAGTTAGTTTTTGAAACACTGCAGTTCAAGACCTATCATATTTCTAAAGATGAAGAGATCATAAAAAGGATTTTGCACAAAGCTGTTGAGGATGTCCTACCATCATACGATATGCTTGAGGGTCTACTACGATCGGGACGAAGATTGAGGGTATACCAAGGTTTTGACCCTACAGCAGATACGCTTCATATAGGAAATGCTGTATTGATGAGGAAACTAGAAGATTTCAGGAAATTGGGTCACGAGGTTATAATGCTTATCGGTGATTTCACTGGAAGAATAGGCGATCCTACGGATAAATCAGCTGCCAGAACAAAGTTAACAGCAGAGCAGGTTAAACATAATCTCCGTAGCTATAAAGAACAGGCCAAAACATTAATTGACATCGATAATCCTGATAATCCTGTAAAAGTTCTGTTCAATAATGACTGGCTCGGACAGATGAGCTTTGCGGAGGTGATCGATCTCTGTTCCGAATTCACTGTTCAACAGATGTTGAAAAGAGATATGTTCCAAAAACGATTGTCAGAAGATCGACCGATATTTATTCATGAATTCCTCTATCCATTGATGCAAGGTTGGGATTCAGTACATATGGGGATCGACGTAGAAATTGGAGGTAACGATCAGCTCTTCAATATGCTCACAGGTAGAGACCTTGTCATCAAAAGACTCCACAAGCAAAAAATCGTGCTAACAGGAAAACTTCTAACTACAGATGATGGTAGGAAGATGGGCAAGTCTGAAGGGAATATGATAAAACTCTCCGACAGTGCAATAGACATCTACGGTAAGGTCATGGCTTTTTCTGATGATTTAATTCTTTTGGGATTTGAGCTTCTGACAGATGCATCTACAGATGAACTAGAACAGATCCAAAACAGACTTGCATCAGGAGAAAACCCTATAGTTCTCAAGAAGCTACTAGCTTTTCAAGTCACTTCGGATCTTAAAGATGAGTCCTCGGCAAAAGAGGCACAAAAATATTTTGAGGAGGTTTTCCAGAATAAAAGCTATGATGTCGAGATCCCTGAAGTAAATGTCGCTGAAGAAGAGATCAATATCCTAGATCTACTCAAGAAATATGGTGGACTTGGTCTTTCGGGATCTGCACTAAGGCGACTGATCGAACAAGGAGGAGTAAAGGTATCAGATCAAAGTATAAATAAGCTCAACGAGATCATAAGACCGAGTGACGGCATGGTCATTAGGATGGGGAAAAATACTATTAGAATAAAAAAGGATAGAACCCCGAGTTCTTAGGGACATATCAGCAAGACATACTAAGTTTCGACCTGCAAAACCGGTCAGAAGATAGTAGTTAGCTACTTACAATACATGCATTCATATATGAACCAAGGATGGTTTGAGAAGAAACGTTAAATCTTAACATCACTCAGAAATATCAGATACTCCTTGATTCTTGAGCTTTTAACGATTAGAATAACACGAGAGATGAACAGACCCATTAGAAAACACAACTTTAACCTACTACTAATTGTCATTACACCTGATATATAGGGGGATCTGTTTTAGTTGTAAATAGAAATGAACCCCCAGAAATGGGGGTCTTTATTTAACAAGATCTTATGTGCCTACAGAAATGGAAAAGATGAATCATAAACAACTTCGAGATCATATCTTAGAAAATGTTCCGAGTAAGTATCGATCCACAGTGATCTCGGCTATGGATCTATCAAAGAACGTCCATCAAGGACAGAAAAGATTATCAGGAGAGGATTACTATCTTCATCCATTAAACGTAGCTGCAATTGTTAGTGAGATGGGGATGGATGCTGTATCTATAGTTGTTGCACTTCTACACAACACCCTCAACAGCAAAGATCCACTATTAAATCAGGATGTCTCTTTGAGAATCCAGAAAGAGTTTGGCTCAGAGATATTATCTATGGTCACTGCATTACAAGGCTTTTCTTTAGCTACCAGAAGTCGATCAGATCAGGAAACAATAACACGCTTTCTATTAAGAAGTAGTCGAGATCTTCGCCTGATCATGATCAAATTAGCTGATAGATTGCATAATGCTCGTACCATCGAATCTCTTAGTGAGAAGAAGCAGAAGATCGCGGCACAGAACATGATGGGAATATATGGACCGTTATGCACATACCTAAACCTATACAAGATCAAGAAAGAACTTGAGGAGATCGCTTTCAAGATACTCAAGCCTGTTGAATACGAACATATCGATAAAGTAATGAAAGATCGAAAAGAGGTTGACGAAATGAGGCTTGAAAAGATAATGGGACATCTAGATAAGCTTGCAAAAAAAAGTGTCGGGAAAGATGTGAAGGTGTACGGCAGGATCAAAGGTCACTATAGCATATATCGGAAGCTTAAGAACAAAGAAGCATATACTGATAAAAATACGATCGATAATATTCTTGATCTGCTTGCATTTACAGTTATTGTTCCGACAGCAGAGGATTGTTACATACTGACCGAGAAGCTGATCAAAACTTCGCATGTGGATATGCGGCATTATGAAGATTATATAAAACAACCAAAAGAAAACGGATATCGTTCGATACATCTTATCATCATGCCCAATGGCGTGAGCGATAGAACCTATGAGATCCAGATAAAAACTGCTGAGATGCATCACTACAACATTTACGGACCTGCATCACATCTTGGATACAAAGGGGTGTATGGTTCCAAAAAGACAAGCTACGAGTTTTATTGGGTGAAAGATATTCACAAGAAAATGTATGAATTTCAGACTACAAGAAAAGATTCGTTCTCGATCCCGATACATTCAGATCTCTTTGACAACAAGATCTTCGTTTTTACACCTTCTAACGAGCTGATTGAGATGCCGATAGGCTCTACAGTCATCGATCTTGCATATCGCCTTCATTCAGATATAGGGAATAAGACAAGCGATGTAATGATCAATTCAAAAAGGACTCCACTTAGTCAAATGCTTCAGAATGGAGATCGCGTCGAGATAATCCGTGATCCTGATAAAAAACTCCCAGATCGGGAATGGCTCGAATTTGTTAGGACTCGAAGAGCAAGAGAGGCTATCGAATCAGAGTTTCGCAAACAACTCCTAAACGATGACCCTTACTTCACTCCGACCTTGTAGAAAAAAGATGTTTGGAATTATCCTGGCTTCATTGTAGAATCCAAGTATGAAAGATAAAACACGAGAACGAATTCGAAAAGTCCTAAGCATCATCGTTGCAGTGGCGATGGTAGCCACAGTACTTCTGCCAATGATATTTGCAATAATGAGCTTATAGCAAACCTAATGTTGCAACTTAGCGATCATATCACTAAGGTACCATTTATAGGTCCGGTTCAAGCAAAAAAATTGGAGAGGCTTGGTATCTATAGAATTGTTGATCTTTTGCTCCATATCCCCAAACGATATGTTGATTCGACTAACACCCAACCAATATCAGAGGCAAGACATACAGAATCTGCAACTATCAAAGCCACAGTTTCTGCGATCAGCAACAGCTACACACGAAGCCGAAAGACTATAACACGAGCAAAAGTTGATGACGGATCAGGATCTATCAATCTGATATGGTTCAACCAGAGATTTATAATTAAAAGTATCCACCCCACACACGAATACCTTTTTCAGATCAAAAGATCCAAACATGGGGGAGATCATTACGTCACAAATTACGAGGAGATCAAACAAAATGGGGAACAGCTTCATTTAGGCAGGATCAGCCCAATATACAAACAAACTGATGGTATATCGACCAAGTGGCTTCGTGCCAGATTATATGACACCATCAGCAAAGTCGACTTTTCAGAGGTTTCTGAACACATTGAAAACGCTGATGTACCTCTGGACCGATCCATTATGTCGATCCATTTCCCCGAAGATATGGAACAACTAAAAGGATCCATAATCCCTCTACAATTTGATGAGATGGTAGGTTTGGCATACGACATCAAGGAGCGAAAAGCTCTGATCGAAAGATACCCTGGAGTTCCGATATCCACCTCCAATACTAGACTTCAGGAGATCAGACAACTTCTACCTTTTACCCTAACTGAAGCACAAGAGGAGACTATCTCAGAGATCCTAGAGGATCTAAGAAAGAACACGCCAATGCATCGACTGATCAATGGTGATGTAGGTTCTGGTAAAACCGTACTCGCAATGATAGCCGCTTCAGCTACCATTGAAGCTGGTTACAAGGTCATACTACTTGCTCCGACTACTATACTCGCAAAACAACACTACGAGAATTTTAAAAATAATTCGTCTATCGTCACAGAAAAACTTGCACTTGTAACTTCAGAAGAAACTATATATGAAGACGATGCTGAAATGCTTATCGGAACACACGCCCTATTGCACAGAGAGGATCTACCAGAAGATACTGCACTTGTGATAATCGACGAACAACACAGATTTGGGGTTGAGCAGAGGAAAAAGATCCGAGAGATGGTAGGTGGAAACTTCATGCCACACTATCTGAGCTTGTCGGCAACACCAATCCCACGAACTTTAGCACGAATTATCTTTGGTGATATGGAAGTCTCGACGCTATCCTCTGGACCTAGCACCCGCAAGACTATTTCCTCACACCTAGTACCTGTAAATAAACGCTCGGATTGCTATCGATGGGTATATGAACAGATAAAGAGCACCGGCACACAAGCCTTCATTGTCCTACCACTGATCGAAACATCAGAAATTGAAACCGAGAGAGATCTATCTGTATTAAAGATCTACAAGGAACTATCTGAAGGAGAATTAAAAGGACTAAATATCAACTATCTTCACGGGAAGCTGTCTGACAAAGTGAAGATGAAAAGAATGAGTGAATTTCAAAGTGGCAAGATAGACGTTTTGATCTCTACGACTGTGATTGAGGTCGGGATCGATATACCAAACGCCAACATCATGGTGATCGAGGGTGCCGAAAGATTTGGTCTGGCACAGTTGCATCAACTCCGAGGTAGAGTAGGGAGAGGTGCTTCACAGGCATACTGTTACGTGATACCTAGTTCTGAAGATCCTGAAGCCCATACAGTCGAGAGATTGAAGTATTTTGTATCTCATAAATCAGGATTTGATATCGCTGAATACGACCTGAAAGATAGGGGGCCAGGACAGATCACCGGAGCAGAACAATCAGGTTTGCCAAATCTACTGATCGCCGATCTAGCTGATCTTGAAATGTTACGCAAAGCAAAGACGGTAGCTGAAAAGCTACCGTCTAGACCCTTCACTATCTTTGAGATGAAAAAGAGCTTAAGTTAACTAAAACCTAAAGTCCGGACACCTGATCATACTTCTCAGTTATCTGTTTAAAAACTTTACGATCGTTATTCCCATCTACTCAATTACAGATAACTAACCAAAAAACGCTTCTATTTAAACTGCCTTCTGTTAAATATGTCTAACATTCAAATGTACTTCTGTTCAAACTAACTTCTGTTCAAATGGTCAATTCCCGCTGTTGTATCTTCAAAAGGGTTACTAGAATCCCACTGACTTAACCTAGATAATTCGTCTTTTGAGATCTTCTCTCTTTGGTACAATCCGATAAGAGAGGTCTGATACTCTTCTAAAGAGAAATTCCCAGACATGATCTCCTCTCTGACATGCTCTGCAATATTTGCACTAGATAGAAATGCTGCTAATCGGATCCTACGGATCACATTTAGCAGATCTTCATTCAAGCAGGTATGATCTTCTGAAGAGACATATCCCTTATCAACTACTTCCTCGATCAAAGCCTTCGGTAACCTTAAAAGGTGCGAAAGCTTTTCTAATTCAATAAAATTCGTATCGACTTTTATATATGTCATGCCTTGCACCTTACAACTTAATATTCAGATTCTAATCCCTACACAGTAGTGTGTCAAGGGCGTCAAGTCCCACTTGACACTATAGCGTAAATGCGTTAAATTATAGGTGCTAAGTTATTAGATAGCCCTTATATGCACAGCATTCAACGAGATCTATTATCATTATCAAGAAATATTAACCTCGCCGACAGATCCTTAAGAGATATAGGGAAGTTAATAGGGGTAGAACATCCAGAAAAGATACGACATCACCTAAAACAACTTGAGAAAAAGGGGTTTCTGATCGTAGATAAAACGACAAATAGTGTCAAGAATGTCAATCCAAATAGATCCAAAGAAAACAAGTTCATAAATGTCCCGATAGTTGGCTCGGCCAATTGTGGTCCTGCGGAGATACTTGCTATTGAGAATATTGAAGGATATCTGACCACAACATCCAGTCTAGTTGGAAAGGGAGAACTTTATGCATTGCGTGCAAAAGGAGATTCTATGAACAGAGCAAATATAAAAGGAATGTCTATATCAGAAGGCGATTATGTCATAGTTGATAGATCAAAGAACCACCCTGAGAATGGTGATTATGTCGTCGTTGTACTAGACCAGGCCGCAATGATCAAAAAATTCCATACAGAAACGGAACAAGGTGCGATATATTTCGTCTCAGAATCTACTTCCGAGCATCCACCTATCGTCATATCAGGTGATGACCTATCTGATGTATTCATAAACGGTACGGTTGTGAGTGTAGTTAAAGACAATAAAAATCTAAGCCTCCAGGAGTAGTCGAATATAGCATAGTAGTGTAAAAAGCGTAGGGATCTAAATCCACAAGATAGTATAAGTTTTTGTTAATACTTCTACATTGGATCATGAACGATCTACAATTACTTTCCCATTCGTCTAAAAACGAAGAATCCTAAAAATATCGGAAGCCAAACTGACAATCCCCTATATGCTAATACTATTACAACAGCGGCTTCTTTTGGCACACCTACACCTGAGAACACAAGCTGAGCCGCACCCTCGACAAAGCCTATCCCATAGGGTGTGGGCGAAACTACCGTAAATAGATATATCACTCCGATCCCAACTATCAGTTGAAAAGCATCTACATGTATCTGGAATGATAAGAATAACAACCAAAGTACGATAACTGACAACGAGACGGTTACGAATCCCTTCATAAAAACCAATCCCAATGAACGGGAATCTTTACCATTCATAATTATCCTCGTGGATATATTGAAGTCATCGAGCCAAGAATTGATCTTTGAAGTACCCATCTGTAGGAATGAAACCTTTCGAATACCTCCAAATGTACCTAGAAATTCCTTAGTACCAAGGACAAATTTCTTTAGATACAATGGTCTATAGGTAGAGAACCACATGAACAATAGTACTAAGCTGTGCAGGAACAAAAATATGACAGCACTGATCACAAGTATTGACAAACCTTTAAAACCTGTCAGGTCCAGATATAACAAACCTGCACATATAAACAGGAAATACACCATGTTTACGACAATTTGTGCAAGCATAACACCAACCCACACACCTAAGGTTGATTT
Source organism: Candidatus Nomurabacteria bacterium (assembly GCA_020632395.1). Taxonomy (NCBI): domain Bacteria; phylum Candidatus Nomuraibacteriota; species Candidatus Nomurabacteria bacterium. Next base: position 298,998 of record JACKFQ010000001.1, read on the forward strand.
ATGCGATCCTGATGATAATCGTTTTGAATATATGAACATACCACCCCATGCACCGAATGGTAGCGCAACATTAAAGAACAGCATCATGAGGTAGTAGAAGAATGATCTATTGCTATTGTTCTTGATGCCTACAAGCCTCGATCCTTGCAATAGTGTTGAACTGAGAGCATATACGGCCATCATCTGCACGACCACTGCTAAGATGAGCAAGACCGGTTCTGCACGTTGTAATATGCTTATCACATTCTCAATATCCGCAAGGTTTGTCGATATTGCATAAACAAAACCAATAAGTATCAACCAGTAAAATATCTTCTTCCAAGGTATATTATTTTTCATATGATGAATTCATTAACTATCCTTGATGTATAATACATAAAATCTCATAAAAATGTCATGACAAATCGTAAGATAGCTGTAATACTGGACAATATACGTTCCTCCCACAACGTTGGTAGTATTCTGAGAACCTGTGATGGGGCAGGAGTTACTCATGTATATCTTTGTGGGATAACTGCAACACCCAGAGATCACAAAGTTAGAAAAGCTTCACTAGGAGCAGAGGACTCAGTCTCTTGGAGTCACCATGGCAGTACAACAGAAGCTATCACAATTGCCAGAAGAAATGGGTATAAAATCATTTCAGTTGAATTAACAGATGATGGGAAAGATTATCATCTGTATGATCTAAACGGTCCGACAGCTTTTATCTTTGGTAATGAGAGATTGGGAATAGGAATGAACATCCTTGAGATCTCTGATGAAACGATCATGATCCCTATGCATGGAAAAAAGCTTTCATTGAATGTATCCATAAGTGCAGGTATAATCCTATTTCATTATATATAGCGTAAAAACTTAACCATGAGCTTAAAACATGACTCATTAAGAAAATTAAGGAAACAGAGAACTAAGTGGAAAGTAGAGTCTTGGGATGAATATGAACTCCGCGAACGAGAACTTCTAAAACAGATGGCTACAGATAATATCCTCACGACAGTAG